>CAVAPH010000093.1:0-1321 GCA_963590455.1 bacterium
TCTCCCCCGTCTCCTCAATGGCCTCTGGGCTTGCTTTCGAACTGGCCGTGCTCGAGTTTTATGTCGGCGTAGAGGAGGTCGGCAAGGATTATGCTGAGGGGAATCAGGGCGAAGAACATCGCACGGCCGAGGAAGCGCTTGCACAGAAGCACTGCGGACACCACGCCGATTACAAACATACCCAGCATTTTCAGATGGAAGAACATGCGCTCCGCGTAGACCTTGCCGCCGTGGTGGCGCATCAGCTTGCTTGCCGCAATGCCGACCTGACGAATGTGGTTTGTACAGAATGTCGTCGCCATGGGTATGCCCTGCGCCTGACGGAAGGTATTAAACTGCATGGAGCAGATAAAGTTCACTGCAACCTGAGTGATCTGATACGGGGCGGTTTCGGGCAGCAGCCCCAGCGCTATTACCGCGACGATCTCGACGATGATGAACATCGTGTCCCAGCGGATAACGTGCAGCTTTTTAATATAATATCCGGCGCTCTCGGATAATAATGCGCCGAGCAGATAGGCGCTGATCGGTATGACATAGTAGAGCGCTTCGCTCCAGCTTCCGTTGCCCAGAGCAATGGCAAAAAGCACGACGTTGCCGGTCTGCGCGTTGCAGAATATGCCGCCGCGTATGGTATAGGTAAAGCCGCCGAAAAATCCGCCAACCAGCATCAGCAGGGCAAAAACCCAGCGCTTTTCACACTCGAGAAAGGCTTCCTCTTCGACCTTGAGCTGGTTTATTTTATTTTCGCCTTTATTCTCCATATTCCACACACTCTTTATTTTAATAACACAAATATAGCCTGTGCCGAAAGAAGCGGCTTGCTTTTAAGCGTTTATCCAGAGATATGCCAGAGCGGCAAGCTGAATCAGTGCCAGCGCGGGGAATCCGAATTTGAAATACCAGTGGCGTGTTTTGTGGTGAAATACCCGCATTCCGAGCCAGCCGCCCACACCGCCGCCGAAGATCGCAAAGCCGAAAAGCCTGCGCTCCGGTATACGCCTTGCGCCGGATTTGGCGCGGGCTTTATCTGAGCCCATCATTATGAATAATATTACGCTCATCACGGCACAGAGACCGAGCGCACATATAAAAGCCGTATGCATATTCATTAGCGTTTATACCCCAATTCTCCTCTGTACCAGCCGGAATACCCGTTGTGCTTGACGAAGTATCCGCGGGACGTGCTCTCCACCATACGCACGATATCGCCCGCTTTTATGGGCAGCACATAGTCCGTGCAGTCGTTGCAGTCGGTAAACTCGGCATCGGTAAAAAGATATTTTGTCAGTATGTCCATCTCGTAGCCCGTGCGCTCATG
>CAVAPH010000093.1:1658-8852 GCA_963590455.1 bacterium
AAACGGTCATAGCGCACGAAATCATCCACGGTGTGTTCGCGCAGCGGCTTATCCGGATCTACGGCAGCGTGGGCGAAGATGAAATTCTCCGTCTCTATCGCGTGGGGAATACTCGAAAGAAAGCGCCACTCGGCATCGAATTTGCGCCGTATCTCCTGCTTGCATGCCGCAAAGCTGCCGATTTCGAAAAGATCAAGTCCGGCGGCGTTGAGCATGTCCCAGAGTATGCCGCTCTTCTTGTGCATGATATAGTGCATGAGGTGCTCGTCACGCTCATCTCCGTCCGGATGCAGATAAATAGTGCACCAGTCGTCGCAGTTTCCGCATATGACGTGCACATTTCCGCCGCGGCAGAGCTGCATGATGTAGCGCAGAGTGCCGAGGCTGTCCGGACCCTTCTCAAGAAAATCACCGTCGATAATAAGCTCATCGTTCTCACCAAAGGCGGCATTTTTCAATGCACCCTTGAGATACTCGAGATTGCCGTGAATATCCGATATGACGAGGATGCGTCGATCCGCGGAAAGGCGCAGACGTTCGATTACGGCCGGGCGTGTATCAGGCATGCATCGTTCTCCCGAGCTTGCGCTCCATCAGCAGAAGCTGTCCGCTCTCCCGCTCCTCCTTACCAATGACGGAGAAGCCCTCAGCCTCGTAAAACGCGCGGGCGGACTTGTTGCTCTCCGCCACATTCAGGCGCAGCACCGTTCTGCCCATGTTTGAATATTTCTTGAGTGCGCGCGCCAGCAGCTGTACGCCGTAGCCTTTCCCGCGGTAGTCGCTGCGCAGCCAGATAAGGCTGATCCAGCCGATGCCTTCCCCGGCACCGTGTGCCACGTTCATCTCCACAAGACCTACGGGATCATCCTTGTCGCAGATTTTCAGAACAGAACCGGCGTCTGCAAGATAATGCTCCTTCGCGCTCTGCAGATAGGCGGAGTCACTGTAGCCGACAAGATTACCGTGCGCTGCTTTCCATGCATCGGCATAGCAGGCGCAGTAGAAATCCTTCTCGACGGCCGGGTTTATCGGAACGTCATTGAGCGAGGCGAGATTGCGCCAAACCGGTGTATTCAGCCCGTCAAGATGCGAGCAGTCATTCTGCGAGATTGCGGTGAAAACACCGTTATTATATTGCAGCGTCGTAACGGAGGTGTTGGAGAAGATGGGCAGAGACTCCACGTTGTCAAGAGAAATGTTGAGAATTCTTGCCATGAGGCAGCGAATTGTAATGCCGTGGCTGACAACGACAACGCGCTGTCCGTCATGCCTCGCCGCGATCTCGCACAGAGCGGGATAGGCGCGCGCCGTCACATCGGCATAAGTCTCCGCACCCTCGGCATACCAGCTGCCCGGATGGTTGACAAAAGCATCTGCCTCTTTGGGATGATCACGAAAGACATTGCCGAAAAATTCGGTCTCCCACGGGCCGACGTCGATCTCACGTATGCGTTCATCCGTGTGCAGTGTCAGCTCAGGATGATATTTCAGTGCAGCACCGGCAGTCATGCGCGCCCTGTAGAGGTCGCTGGAATATACGGCGTCAATTTTAATATTTTTAAATCGCTCGGCAAGCGCGTCTATCTGCTGCCAGCCGTGCACCGTGACGTCGCCGTCCCAGTGCCCCTGCATCATGCGGTACATATTGCCCTCCGCCTGTGTGTGGCGGACGAGTAAAATTTCTGTCATAAACTTGTGCCTCCATGCCTTGACCTTGCGAAAGTAATACAGTATAATAATATATTATTGAGACAATAGGGTCATAATGTTTGTGTCCGAGCTTCGGACATGATATTATACCTTGAATTTTCCCGCTGTACAAGTACGTTTTTGCACAAAAGTGGGATATGCAGACCGGGAGAGAGGGTCTGCGGGGGTAGAATAATATGGTCAGAGCGGCTGCATTGGTATCCGGTGACGGAGCAAAGCTCCAGGCAATACTGGATTCCATGTATTTTAAGGAAATTGAAAACTTTGAGCTGGTGGCGGTTATCTCACCGGAGAAGGACGTATACGCTATGAAGCGCGCACTCAATGCGGGTGTACCGGCGTATGTGGTGGATCCGGAGCTGTTTCCGAATATGACAAGCCACAGCATGGCTATCGCAAACAAGCTGCGGGACATGGACATTGAGCTTGTTATTCTTGCAGGCTATAATCTGCCGCTGGGCGTTGTGCCGTATCAGTTCAAAAATCGCATGATAGGCACTTATCCCGCGATGTATCCGGCGTTCGAGGATGTTGAGGGCGATGTCTGCCGTGCCGCACTTGAGCGAGGCGTAAAAATGACCGGCGCCACGGCGTATTTTGCCGACGGTGACGGACGCGTTGGCAACATCATACTGCAAAAGGCGGTCGAGGTGCTGCCGAACGACACGCCTGATACACTCCGCCAGCGTGTCATGGAGGAGGGCGAGTGGAAAATACTCTCCCGCGCTGTGTCACTCTACTGCGCAGGCAAGCTCTCAATTCACGGCAACCGCGTCGTTATAGATGAGTGAGAAATTATATTAATATTAAAAATTAAAGCACGGATTCTGCGTCCTGCATTGAGCAGCGCGAGATCTGTGCTTTTGTTTTGCTCTGTGAGATTACAAAAATATACATGCAGTACTTGACATCTCACACGCGCGATAGTATGATAAGTTATACAAATCATACTTGTGAGGTGATTAAAATGAACGGACCGGAGGGAAAATATGCATGGACTGCCACTGTCGGTGAAAAAGGGCAGATTGTGATACCAAAGCAGGCGCGCGAGATTTTTAATATCAAGCCGGGTGACACGCTGCTGCTTCTCGGCGATGAGCAGCGTGGAATCGCGATCCCGCCTAAGGGTGCGTTTGCAGATTTGTTTGCAGCGGCATTTGATGAAAAGGACGGTGACTGAGCTTATGAAAATCGCATGGTTCTGCATTCCTGCGCATGGGCACACCAACCCTACTCTCGCAGTGGTAAAGAGTCTGACTGCCGCAGGGCACAGTGTCTATTATTTTTCATTTGAAATGTTCAGAGAGAAGATTGAACAAGCCGGTGCCAAGTTTATCGGATGCGACGGATATGACTTTGAGATGGAGGACAAGGGGAACGCTGACCGGGTAGGCAAGGACAAGGTCTTTGCAACAGAGCTGCTTGTATCCTCCACGCTCGCACTTGATGACATGACATCGGAAAAGATTGCAGAGATCAGGCCGGATCTCATAGTGTCGGACTCTGTTGCCTACTGGGGAAAGCTGGCTGCACTGAAGCACGGAATTCCCTATGTGTCATCCACCACAACATTTGCATTTAACCGCTTCTCGGCAAAATATATTCCGGAGACGCCGGAGAGCATTGTCAGAATGCTCTTTGCCATGCCGAAAATCAACAGGCAAATCAAACGTCTGAGAGATAAGGGCTATCCGGTCAACGGTCTTTTGGACATCGTTCAGAACGATAACGACACTAATACCATTGTATATACATCGAAATATTTTCAGCCCTGCTCCGACACTTTTTCAGAGAAATATCACTTCGTAGGTCCCTCCATCCGTCCGATAAAAGAACCTTTTGAAAAGACGGCGGAAAAGACGGTATATATCTCCATGGGAACCGTGAATCAAAACAGGGAATTCTACCGGAATTGCATTCACGCGCTCTCGGCGACAGACTGGCAGGTCATCATCTCAATGGGAACTAATACAGAGCATTTTGAAAATCTGCCGGACAACATCCGGATATACGATTCTGTCGATCAGATGGCGGCATTGTCAATATCAGACGCGTTTATTACTCACTGCGGCATGAATTCCGTTTCCGAGGGTCTGTATTTTCAGGTTCCACTGGTGCTCTTCCCTCAAACACCGGAGCAGGAGGCAGTAGCAAGGAGGGCGGAGGAACTCGGTGCAGGAGTGTGGCTCAAATCCATATCAGAAGAAGATATTATGCAGGCGCTGAGATCTGTGCTGTTCCGTGCGGATTACAAAAAGAACGCCGCCGCGATATCCGACAGCTTCAAAGCCTGCGGAGGGGCTGCAGAGGCCGCGGCTTTCATCGAGAGCATTGTAGCTTCCGGTAAAACGTCAAACTCAGCCGACAGGTTATATAAATAATACGCGCCCGACTCGTAAGCTGCGAGTCGGGCGCATTTGCGTTATTATTTAATTAATCAAAATACTCCGGCTTCCTGGAAAGCGGGGATAAGCATCTCGGTTATGTACTGCTGATAGAGGGTGAGATTATACTCATCGTCCAGAACGGAGTATATTCTTGAGGTATCCGCACCGGTGATGAAGCCTACGCCGATGCACACTAAACCGAGCAGCAGCGCCGCCAGCACGACAACCAGAACGATATGCCAGCCTTTTTTCATTCGATGGACACCTCCCTGTAGCAGAGCTTTCCGCCGAGCTTAATTATACCGCTGATAAGTCCTGCGATTGCACCGGCGATAAACCAGACAAACAGCCACAGGAACAGCAGACCAAGTGCCAGTGCCGCAAGCGATGCGCCGAGCACAACCAGAATATCTGAGAACATCGTAAACGCACCGAAGGCAGATGACAGTGCCGCACAGCCAAGAACCACAGCAGAGATTGCCAGTGCCAGTGCCAGGAGCGCAGGGATCAGCAAAATCAGTATGCACAGCAGGGCTACGGGTATTGCGATAATAATATAGAGGATGAGCAGCGGAATTATCGGCTGCCGCTCCGTCATGTCGAATATTTCCGACTGGTCGGAATCGACAAAGGACGGCGGATTTACGGGGATATTCCAGTCGAGATCCGGCTTGCTCTTCGTTTCGGGAGCTTCGGGAGCCGGGGCGGGCTGCTCTTTTGCCGGACTCTCGTTTTCATCAGAGTCGGTGATCAGCTCATCTGCGATGGAGAAATCTGCGAGGAAATCATCAACCTCGTCATCGTTACTGATCGGGAGCTCATCGGCCTCAGTCGTTTTGGCCTTATCAGCATCATCGGCATCAGCGCTGACATCGCCGCTCTCGGCTTCGGCCTCAACAGGCGTATTCTCCGGCTCATTCTCGACCGGGGTCTCTTCGGGCTCTGCGTCAGCTTCAGGCGTAAGCTCAGGCTCATCTGCGCTGTCGGGCTCGACGATCTCAAGCTCTGTATCGGATTCATCGACGGCTTCCGGTGCAGTCACTGCTGCGGTATCTGCGGCCGGTGTTTCCTCGCTGACTGCCTCTGCCTGAGCGGCAGGTGCGGATGCTTCGCCCTCCTCTACCGGGTGTACACCGTCAGCAAAGAGAGTGAACTGGTCTGTTGAGACCTCGGGCGTGATTATCTTCTTTTCAATGGCTTCGCTTTCAAGCTTGCCTATCATGCTGACGTAACCGGGCGTGCCCTCTTCCTTATAATCCGAGGAGCGGGACTGTGAGCTTACCTGAAGCTTGCGCTCTCTCGCATTGTACGCGCGGGCGATCAAAACCGCCTGACGCGTCGGGGATACGAGGAATTGTAACAGCGACTGCTCATCACGCGCGTTGTCAAACAGCTTCGCGTACATGGCCAGCGCGGACTGCCTGTCCTCCTCATACATGAAGGTCAACAGCTTCCCGAGCTCCGCCAGAAATTTCTGCTTGTTTATATCAGTCACCTCCGACTGTGTGTTTCAAAAGCTGCGATCCTATCTCGTTAAAGATTGATCAGAGCTTATTATAACGTTTGTGGAGCTTCAGGTCAAGAAAAAATGCGTATTTATCGGTCTTGACAAAGCAAAATGGGGAATATAGAATAGGCGTTGCCTGTACGGCATAATTACGACGGGGCAAGGGCCCTGGCGATTGATTGGAGAAAATAATATGGCAAAAGACAAAAAGGTAGAACAGATTACCGACATGGAGGTGGACTTCGCACAGTGGTTCACCGATGTGTGCATAAAGGCCGAGCTGGTTGACTATTCAAACGTCAAGGGCCTTTTCATCCTCCGTCCCTACGGCTACGCAATCTGGGAGAACATTCAGAGCATTCTTGACGGTATGTTTAAACGCGACGGTCACGAGAATGTATCCATGCCTATGCTCATCCCCGAGAGCCTGCTGCAGAAGGAAAAGGATCACGTTGAGGGCTTCGCGCCTGAGTGCGCATGGGTCACCATCGGCGGCAGTGAAGAGCTGCCTGAGAGACTCTGCATCCGTCCGACCTCCGAGACGCTTTTCTGCGACCACTGGAGTCATGTAGTACACTCCTGGCGCGATCTGCCTATGAAATATAACCAGTGGTGCTCCGTGCTCCGCTGGGAGAAGACCACTCGCCCCTTCCTGCGCGGAAGAGAGTTCCTCTGGCAGGAGGGTCACACCCTGCATGCGAGTGAGGAAGAGGCACGCGAGGAAACTCTGCACCAGCTTGAAGTATACGCAGACCTGTGCGAGAACTATCTTGCAATGCCCGTTATCCGCGGCAACAAGACCGACAAGGAGAAATTCGCCGGTGCTGTCAACACATATACCATTGAGTGCATGATGCACGACAAGAAGGCGCTGCAGTCCGGCACCAGTCACTACTTCGGCCAGGGCTTTGCCGAGCAGTTCAACATCACCTTCACTGATAAGGACAACCAGCAGAAGCATCCGTACCAGACCTCCTGGGGCCTCTCCACCCGCATCATCGGCGGCATCATCATGACTCACGGCGACAACAACGGCCTTGTCCTGCCGCCGCGCATTGCACCCGTGCAGGTCATCGTTGTCCCCGTGGCGCAGCATAAGGAAGGTGTTGTCGAGAAGGCAACCGAAATATACGAGGCGCTCAAGGCAGCAGGCATCCGTGCCAAGATAGACACCAGTGACAACAGCCTCGGCTGGAAGTGTGCACAGTATGAGATGAAAGGCGTTCCTCTCCGCGTTGAGATCGGCCCGCGCGATATTGAGAACAACGTATGCATGGCAGTCCGCCGCGATAACGGCGAGAAGGTCAGCGTTTCCCTCGATGAGCTTGCCGCACGTATTCCGGAGCTGCTCGATGCTGTTCAGGCCGGACTTTATGACAAGGCCAAGGCCAACCTCGACAGCCACACATATGCAGCCTACTCTCTCGATGAGGCAAAGCAGATTCAGGAGCAGAACGGCGGCTTCATCAAGACCATGTGGTGCGGCGATCTGCAGTGCGAGCTTGACATGAAGGAAAAGGCCGGTATGTCCTCCCGCTGCATCCCGTTCAAGCAGGAGCACCTCGGCGATGTCTGCGCCTGCTGCGGCAA
>CAVAPH010000094.1:0-8790 GCA_963590455.1 bacterium
GTCGCAGCGCTCTATCAGGGCTACGGCGTGGGCGGAAATTCCCAGGCCTTCGCCTGTGAAGCCTAATTTTTCCTCGGTTGTTGCTTTTACACTGATCTGCGAGATATCCACGTTTAGGGCCGCCGCGATCACACTGCGCATTGTGTCTATATACGGGGCAAGCTTGGGGCGCTGAGCTATTACGGTGCAGTCTGCATTCTCGATTCTATAGCCGTTTTCATGGAGAATTTCGCAGACCTTCTTGAGAAGCACTATGCTGTCTGCGCCGAGGTATGCATCATCATTATCCGGGAAGAGCTTGCCTATGTCTCCCAGTGCAGCCGCACCAAGGAGCGCATCCATCAGCGCATGAGTAAGTACATCTGCATCAGAATGGCCGAGAAGTCCTTTCTCATAAGGTATTTCTACGCCGCCGAGTATAAGCTTGCGTCCTTCAACAAGGCGGTGGACGTCATACCCGTGCCCTATCCTCACTGTAGTCACCTCTGTTCTTCAGTATAAGTTCAGCAATAAGCACATCACGCGGAGTCGTGAGCTTTATATTATCCTCGTCACCCGGGACTGTGTGGGTTTTTACGCCCATAATCTCCACTGCAGAGCAGTCATCGGTAAGTGTCAGCCCGTCGCTCACGGCCTTTGACAGTGCACCCTTGATAAGATCTGCATCAAATACCTGAGGTGTCTGTACTCTCGCAGTGCGATCTCTGTCAATCGGGCCGGTTACAACTCCGTTTTCATCTATGGCTTTAAGTGTGTCGGTAGAAAATATAACCGGCACAGCAGACATATATTGTGCCGCTGCCTGTACGGTTCGGCTGATCAGCTCATCTGTAACAAACGGCCGCGCACCGTCATGTATGGCAATGTATGAGGCGTTGCCCTTAACTTCGGATACACCCGCAAGAGCAGATTCCGTGCGCGTTTTTCCGCCGCGTATAACCTTGCTTGCCTTGGAGATGCCGTATTTTTTGCATAACCCGGCGATTTCTTCAACTTTCTCCATGCGGGTGACAACTATTATCTCGTCAACAAGTGAGCAGTTTTGAAATGCAAGCAGCGTTCTTGCAAGAACCGGCATGCAGCCCAGCTGCATCATAAGCTTGTCCTCGCCCATGCGCTTGGCACTGCCCGCTGCGACTATGACAGCAGAGCAGGTCGGCTGCCTGTCGTTTTTTTTGAACAGATCTCTGATACTCATGCGTCAAACCCCTTTCGGTGATATTATTTTTCTCAACCTCTAAGCTGGCGTTTGCGATAGAAATTCATCATGCCGTCCTGCATATCATCGAGGTGCAGCAGCATCTTGCCCGCACCGTAAGCAGCGCAGGATATGGCATCATCAACCACGACGGTGCGAATGTTTGTGCTTCTCTCTATAAGTCTGTCAATGCCGTATATCAGGCTGCCGCCGCCGGACATGATTATGCCGTTCTTATCCAGGTCGCCGACAAGCTGCGGCTGTGTGCGTTCAAGCACAAGATGCACAGCATCAAGTATTCTGTTCATCGGCTCTACAAAGGCTTCTATGAGCTCTGTGGAGTTTACCTCAACAGTCTTCGGCAGACCATTCTTAAGATTCTGTCCCTTAACTTCTTCCGTACCGACATCAGGCCGTTGTATGATACAGCCGATGCTGCGTTTGAGCTCTTCAGCCGCGCTCAATCCGATACGGACATTGTATTTTTCACGTATGAATCTGACAATTGCCTCATCAAAACTGCTGCCTGCGACCTTTATTGATTCGCATTCGACAACACCGCCGGCAGAAATAATCGCGACCTCTGTCGTTCCGCCGCCGATGTCTATCACCATGTGGCCGTCTGCCTTGGATATATCAACACCGGCGCCCAGTGCCGTCGCAACTGCCGTCTCCAGAAGATAAACCTTACGTGCACCGGCCTCAATGCAGGCATCTATTACGGCACGCTCTTCAACACCGTTTATACTGCTCGGTACGCAGGCGAGTATGCACGGCTTAAAAAGGCTGAAGGATGTAATACGGCTTATAAGCTCTCTGAGCATCTGAGCGGTTATCTCATAGTCGGATATAACGCCGGCATTGAGCGGACGAATGGCAACGATGTTTGCCGGAGTACGACCGAGCATTTTCTGCGCATCCTGTCCAACCTTGAGAATTTTACCGGAAAACTTGTCCACGGCGACTACAGTCGGTTCACGCGCTACAACGCCCTTCCCCTGCTCAAATATGAGAGTAGAGGAAGTACCCATATCTACGGCTATATCTCTTTCAAATACGTTCATTCAGCTTCTCCTCAAAAGATCTTCTATAATACATACTAATCCTTAGTACACGCCAGCGTCAATGCTAATATTCGCTTTGCACCGGCATTGCGCAAAATTTCGGCACATTCGCCCAAAGTGGCGCCTGTTGTAACTATATCATCAACAAGAAGTATTGTTTTTCCTGCTATATCGGCTTTACCGGAATAACGATACACACCGCGGACATTACGCATTCGCTCCCGCACGCTCCTGGTACCTGACTGCGCAGGATTGTTCCGTGTTTTTGCAAGCAGTCTTTCGCACGGGACATTGATATGCTCTGCAACAGGCTTTGCAAGAAGGAGTGCCTGATCATACCCGCGCTTACGCAGCCTGCTTCTGCTCAAAGGTGCCCATGTAACTATATCGCACTCAATGTTATTTTGCTCCGCACAAGCCGCCATAAGCTCAGCATAGCAGTCGGCATACGCCGGTGTATTTCCGAATTTATAGCGATGAATGGAGTCCCTCACACTGCCGCTGTAAAACAGCGCCGAATAACATGCGTCTATATTCTTCAAGCGCCTTCCCTGCAGCTCATCCGAGAGATAAGGCAGACTCTTGGCACAGTCCGCACAAAGCTTCACTTTGCCGTCAATAAACTTTCTGCAGAACGGACACCGCGGCGGATACAGGAGGTCCAGCAGAGCATTGATTATATTCTTCATGCCACTCCGCACAATCTGCGCAGCCTTGTCCTCAAAGCGCCGTAACGCTTGGACTGGTTGGCATTGTCAATCATTCTGTACGCAATCTGGTCATCTCCGACCATGATGAGTATTTCCTTTGCGCGTGTCACGGCAGTGTACAGCACATCGCGCGTCATAAGCATCTGAGATGAAGCGCTTAACGCGAGAATGACCGCGCGATATTCGCTGCCTTGAGCCTTATGTACTGTCATTGCCCACGCATGCTCAAGCTCAAGCAATGAGTCAAAGCCGTATTCCGCAATTCTGCCGTCAAAATTGACGGTCAGTATCTCGTTTTCATTATTTATCGATATAACAACGCCTATATCGCCGTTATATATTCCGCTCCCGACAGATTTGTTGTCCGCACTGCGCCACAGTATATCATAATTGTTCTTAATTTGCATTACCCTGTCGCCTTCGCGGAAAGTGACATCACCAAACTGCTTTTCTTTCTTATCCTCATCCGCGGGGTTCAGCGCTTCCTGCAAACGCCGATTGAGATTGCGTGTGCCCATTTCACCTTTTCGAGTAGGTGAAAGCACCTGTATGTCACACGCCGGAATATTCATTTTGTTAGGCAAACGTACAGAGCAGAGCTCTACCACAGTGTCAACCACACTGCCCGCCTGCAGTCTCTTAAGCCTGAAAAAATCGCCCTTATTTTCGCCGAGCTCTGGATGTATGCCTTTGTTTATCATATGGGCATTCTTGACTATCCTGCTGCCCTCGTTCTGGCGAAAAATTTCCGTAAGCCTTACGGTCGGCACGACGCTGCTGCGAATAATCGACGAGAACACGTTGCCCGGGCCGACGGAAGGCAGTTGATCAGCATCACCCACAAGCACGAGACGCGCATCATCCGGCAAAGCACGCAAAAGGGCGTCCATAAGCATTATGTCAACCATTGAACACTCGTCAAGAATTACCGCGCCGCAGTCAAGCCTGTCGCTCTCATCCTTAGAGAAAATAACCGTATCTCCGTCCTCGGCAAATTTTGCGCCGAGAAGCCGGTGTACCGTCACGGCTTCCTGTCCGCTGAGCTCACTCATGCGCTTTGCCGCTCGTCCGGTGGGGGCCGTAAGCAGCGTTTTAATGCCAAGTGCATCGAACATAGCTATAATAGCGCGCACAGAAGTAGTCTTGCCTGTGCCCGGTCCGCCTGTAATAACAACAAGCTGATTTTTCAGCGCCAATTCAAGGGTTTGACGCTGGAGCGGAGCATATTCGATCCCCTGCTGCCTTTCAATACGTTTGATGAGCGCGGGAATATCTGCATCTTCGTTGAAGCGGCGTCTGCACATCTTTGCCAAATGCTCCGCCGCATCTGTCTCTGCCTCGTATATCTCCGGCAGATAACACGCGCGGCAGCCTGCAATCTCTTCATATACAAGCTGTCTTGTCTCTATGAGCTCATCAATGCTGTCTTCAACTTCTTCGAGCTCTACGCTAATAAGTTGCGCCGTGACTGCGGCAAGCTTTTCTCTGGGGATAAAGCAATGCCCGTTATTGAGGTTGTGGCGCAGTTCAAAGAGCGCGGCTGCGTTAATTCTGTTGCGGCTGTTGCCCTCTATTCCCATTTCAAGAGCCAGCGAATCCGCCTCTGAAAATTTGCCGCCGATGTGATTAGTCGCCAGTATATACGGATTCTCACGGAGGAGATTAAGCGCCTCGTCACCGTAGAATTTATACATACGCATGCCGAGTATGGGGCGTATTCCGAAGGAACAGATGAATTCCATTATTCGGCGCACTCCGGCCTGTCTGCGAAAATCTGCCGATATGCGTTTAGCCTTATCCGTGCCTATGCCTTTTATCTTTGCGAGCTCATGCGGAGAATTCTCAAGTATATCGAGCGTCTTTTCTCCGAACTTATCAACGATAAGCGCCGCCGTTGCCGGCCCTATTCCTTTTACGGTACCTCCGGCAAGATAATCATAGATTGCGGAGGCTGTTGTCGGCAGCAGTCTCTGCGCAAATTCGGCCTTAAACTGTCTGCCGTGCACGCTGTGCGCAGTCCATGTGCCGCTGGCAATCATGGACTCGCCGGGGGCTGCATACGGGAAGCAGCCGACAACCGTGACTCGCTCGCCATTTTCATCGCGCAGTCTCAGAACAGTATAGCCGTTTTCTTCATTTTTATATATTACCGAGTCTATCGTTCCGGACAGCTCAATAAGCTCGAAATCCTGTTCCATCGGCTGCGCCCCCTTTGCGTTATAAATTAATAATTAAATAATATTCCCGTTTAACCCTGCTCAAGCAAAGGCTTGAGAAATTGCCCCGTAAAGCTTGACTCACATGCTGCGCAGTCCTCAGGAGTGCCGGCAAAAACAAGCTCTCCGCCGCCGTCACCGCCCTCAGGGCCGAGATCAATTATGTGGTCGGCAATTTTTATTACATCAAGATTATGCTCGATGACTATAACGGTATTTCCCGCATCTGCAAAACGGTCAAGTATATTAATAAGCCTGTGTACATCTGCAACATGCAGTCCGGTAGTAGGCTCATCCAGCACATAGACAGTGCTGCCTGTGCTGCGCTTTGAGAGCTCCGTTGCGAGCTTTACACGCTGTGCCTCGCCGCCGGAAAGCGTTGTGCTGGACTGACCGAGCTTGACATATCCGAGGCCGACATCGTAGAGTGTCTGTATCTTGTTTAATATTTTCGGCTGCGCTGCAAAAAAGCTGCAGGCCTCTTCGACAGTCATATCAAGCACATCTGCAATGTTCTTGCCCTTGTATTTGACCTCAAGCGTCTCTCGATTATATCTCCTGCCGCCGCAGACATCACACGGCACATACACGTCCGGCAGAAAATGCATCTCTATTTTTATCAGTCCGTCACCGGTGCATGCCTCGCAGCGGCCGCCCTTTACGTTGAAAGAGAATCTCCCCTGCGTATAACCGCGAAGCTTTGCGTCCTGCGTAGACGCGAAAAGATCGCGTATGTCATTAAAAACGCCGGTATATGTCGCGGGATTTGAGCGTGGGCTGCGGCCTATGGGGCTTTGATCAAGGGCGATTACCTTGTCTACATTTCCAAGCCCGTCTATTCTCAGGCATTTGCCCGGGCGAACCTTCACGCGGTTCTTCTCCGCTGCAAGGGTCTTGTACAAAATCTCGTTGACGAGTGAGGATTTTCCGCTGCCGGACACACCGGTAACGCAGATAATCTTGCCGAGCGGGAATTCAACATCTATATTTTTAAGATTATTCTCACATGCGCCGCGGACAATTATGCTCTTTCCGTTACCTTTTCTTCTGGATGACGGAACGGGTATTTTCTTTTTCCCGCTGAGATATTGTCCGGTCACAGATTCCGGGCAGGCACAGATATCATTTATACTGCCTGCGCAGACGACATTTCCGCCGTTCACGCCTGCGCCCGGGCCGATATCCACTATGTAATCGGCCGCGCGCATCGTCTCCTCGTCATGCTCGACCACTATAAGGGTGTTGCCAAGGTCGCGCAGACGTTTGAGAGTATTGAGCAGCTTATAATTATCGCGCTGATGCAGACCTATGCTCGGCTCATCAAGAATATAGAGCACGCCCATAAGGCTTGAGCCGATCTGCGTTGCAAGACGTATTCTCTGGCTCTCACCGCCGGAGAGAGTCGATGCGGAGCGTGCTAACGTGAGATAGCCTAAACCGACGTCACGCAAGAAGCCAAGACGTGAGCGAATTTCCTTTATTATTCTCTCAGCTATAAGCTGTTCCTTCGGGGTAAGTTCAAGAGTATCTATAAATTCAAGCGCTTTTACAACGGACAAATCCGCATACTGCGCAATGTTCATTCCGCCGACCGTAACGGCAAGCGCTGATGCTTTCAGCCTTCTGCCGCCGCATTCAGGGCAAGGCGTCTCCGACATGCAATCCTCTATATCTGCACGCATCGATGAGCTCTGTGTCTCCCTGTAGCGGCGCTCGAGGTTCGGAATGATGCCCTCAAACTCGCGTTTTATCACTCCGAATCCTTCAGCCTTTTCGTAATGCAGCTGAAGCGGCTCACCCTTCGTGCCGTACAGGATGGCATCAATTGCCTCTTTGGGGAGATCTTTTATCGGCTGCGTCAGTTTGAAATGGTATCTTCGTGACAGCGCCTCAAAATACATTTTAGAAATAGAGTCACCCTTGATGTTACCCCAGCCGCTTGCACTTATTCCTCCGTCCATAATGCTGAGATTGGGATTCGGCATTATAAGATCAGGATCAACAAGCAGCTGCACGCCGAGCCCTGTGCATTTAGGGCATGCGCCATGCGGGTTATTGAATGAAAACAGGCGCGGAGTCAACTCCTCAATGGATATTCCGCAATCATCGCACGCATAGTTTTGCGAAAACGCAATCTGCCTGTCCTCACCCACAAGATCAACGTAGAGCAGGCCGCCGGACAGGGAAAGTGCGGTTTCCGCCGAATCGGTCAATCTTCTGTTTATATCTTCTTTTATTACAAGTCTGTCGACAATTATTTCAATATTATGCTTTTTGTTCTTTTCAAGCGCAATCTCTTCCGTAAGATCATAGATATTTCCGTCCACACGTACTCGCACATAACCGGATTTCTTTGCATCTTCGAAGATCTTCTGATGTTCACCTTTTCGTGCACGGACGACGGGTGCCAGTATCTGTATTCTGCTGCCCTCCGGAAGCTCCATTATTCTGTCGACAATCTGATCGATTGTCTGCTGTTGTATCTCTTTGCCGCATTTGGGGCAATGCGGGACGCCGATGCGCGCCCAGAGCAGACGCAGATAGTCATATATTTCCGTGACAGTTCCTACGGTAGAGCGGGGATTCTTTGAAGTAGTTTTCTGATCGATTGATATTGCCGGAGAGAGTCCGTCAATATAATCAACATCCGGCTTATCCATTTGGCCGAGGAACATTCTTGCGTAGGAGCTAAGGCTTTCCACGTACCTGCGCTGACCTTCGGCATAGAGTGTATCGAACGCGAGGCTTGACTTGCCGCTGCCGGAAAGGCCGGTTATAACTACAAGTTTGTCGCGCGGAATTTCAAGGTCTATATTTTTCAGGTTGTTTTCTCTTGCGCCTTTTATAAAAATGCTGTTTTGCATAGATCGGTTTAACCCTCTGTAATGATATCTGCAGTCTGTCCGCGCGTCATTTTAATTAGATCCTGCGGAGCGATTTCTATTTGATAACCTATCTTACCCGCACTGACGAGAACACTTTCAAGATCTTCAATGCTGCTGTTGTAGACAGTACGAAATTGCTTTTTCATGCCTATGGGTGAACATCCTCCGCGGATATATCCGGTAATGGCATTAATCTCGCTGACATGTATCATAGCAATCGATTTTTCACCGACAGCTTTTGCCGCTTTTTTGAGATCAAGCTCTTTAGCAACGGGGATAACAAAAACGAAAATGTTCTTACTTGCTCCGCGAGCCACAAGCGTTTTATATATCTTCTCCTCAGCTATACCGGTGAGCTTTGCAACAGTAACACCGTCAACAGCCTCATCGCCGTGAGGATATTCATGCGCTGTGTAGCGTATTTTCTTCTGTTCAAGCATACGCATAACGTTTGTTTTCTGCTCTGCAGCTGCCATTATTCACACCACCGCAAAAATTATTCAGAATATTATACCCTATTTTATCGATGCTTTCAAGATGATAATTTTGATGTATATTCTTTCATGGTGTATGTGTTACAATGATAGTTAACAGTAGACCTTACATCAGGAGACGAGGCGAGCTCGTCACCTGATGTAAGGTAAAATGAAAAAAGGATAGCGAATGGAGCGAGCCTGTGTTAGGGTAGAGTTGCTCAGACAAAACCAAAAGGCAGGT
>CAVAPH010000095.1:0-8745 GCA_963590455.1 bacterium
TCACTCGTCTTTACCGCTGCCATCGGCGGAGGTGCTGTCTACTACCTCGTCGAAATCCGCGGCATCGTCAGTGCTGATGTCGATATCCACAGAGATGTCAGCTTCGCCCTCGGCGGCTATCTGCTCCTTGAGCTCGGCGATTGCGTCCTCGTTGGAATGGATGCGGGCATTGATCTCCTCGACCTTCTCAAAAAGGGGAGCGAAAAAGCCTTCAGGGTTCTCACGGGCCTGCTCAAAATAGAGCTTGCCGATCTCAGTGTAAGCGCGGCGGAGCTCCTCGGTGTCGCCGGATATCTCGAGAGTGAGCTTCGCGATGGAGCCGTAAGCCTTTGCACGCTCCGCACCGTGCTCGTATATTCCGCGAACGGTGCTGCTCTCGGCGACGTCCTTTACTTTGCCTGCAAGATTCTTGATAGTGCCGGCTATGATGTCCTTGTAATCTGCCATGTTAGTTACCTCCGTTTGATTAACTGTTGTTTTTTGAATCTGTGCCGCTGCCGGAGCTTTCATCCGACTGCGGCTTTTCTTCTGCCTCAGACTCGTTGAGATCCTCAGCAGGCCTGTTTACGTACATTGCCTCTTTCGGGTGCGCCCTGCGCCCCTGAATTATCAGCGTGGTGAGTGCCGCCGCGGCGACAACCACGGACAGCGCCTGTGATACGCGTATGCCGGTCAAACCGATATATAGGCTGTCAGTGCGCAGCCCTTCGATCCATGCCCGGCCTATGCCGTACCAGAAGAAATATATTAATATGCATTGCCCGTCATAGCTCCTCTTGCCCTTCTTGACGAAAATGACAAGAAAGATAAAACAGGCAAGATTCCAAAGACTTTCATACAGAAAAGTCGGATGGACATAAATTGTTGTGCCGTCAGGGGAAGTGAGCCCCATGCGGCAAAATATTGTTGTTTCTGCGCCAAAGGCTTCGCGGTTCATAAAATTGCCCCAGCGTCCGAATATCTGACCGATAAGCAGCCCGAACACAATAAGGTCAAGCATTGCGCCTATAGGTATTTTCTTGTGCCTGCATACAAAGAATATTACAAGCACACCGGCGATGACACCACCGTATATGGCGAGCCCACCTTCGCGAAGGGCAAAGATTGACGCCGGATCGCTGATGTAATCCTCAAGTCTGAATAACACGTAGTACAGTCGTGCACCGACTATGGAAAGAGGAATCAGCCATATCAACGTGTCATAGAGATCGTCTTCCTTTATGCCGAAGCGTGGGGCAGCATGGGAACAGTACAGGATTCCAACCAGAAAACCGAGGGCGATGATGATGCCGTAGAAATATATGTTTTTGCCGAACACCGTGATATAGGACGGCGGATTGAGAGTCAGATTACCGAGAAAGGGAAAGCTGATTACGGAATTGCGCTGGATGGTCTGCATTAAAAAAGTGAACATTTCCGGGTTTTACTCCTTTACGGGTGCAATAATTGACAGCGCGAATCGATCTCTTGTCAGGTTTTCGCGCACAAAGGTTTCGCATTCTTCCTTTGTTATGGAATCAAGCACGCCCGCTGCGTCGAGTGTGTCATATCCGTCAAAGATGCCTTCAGTTAAACCGAGGCATACAAGCTCAAAATCCTCTAAATCGCGCAACCTTGCACCTATAGAGGCACGCTTTGAACACTCAAAGTCCTTGGTGTCAAAGCCATCTCTGCCGATGCGCTCCACTTCTTTACAAACTTCTTCAAGCACCCGCTCAGGTTCACTGCTTTCTCCGCCTACTATGACATATGCGGTGCCGGCGGAAAAATCGGAGTCACAATCGAAATCGTGGTTGAGAAGACCTTCAGAATACAGCCTCGTATAGAACGGTGACGAGCCGCCGAACAGCAGGCGCATTGTAAGAGAAGTTGTGAGGCGTTGACGCAATGCCGGCTTGCCGTAGGGTGCGGGCTTCATCTTAGCGCCAATTAAAAACTGCGGTGCAGATACCGGCATCTCGACGCACCTATACTTTTCATATGGAAGTACGCCCTCGTCCGGACCAAAATCAGCTGTGGGAACGCTGCGCAGTTCACCCGGCAGTTCCTCCAGAGCAATGGCAGCAATACGTTCCGGGTCAACATCGCCTGCCACGCTCAGTACCATGTTGGAAGGAGCATAGAAGGCGCGGTGGCAGTCATAAAGAGTTCTATCCGTAATCTCCGCAATGCTCTCAACAGTACCTGCAACACGGTCGCGTATGGGGTGATGGTCAAAGAGCATCCGCAGCAGATTATAATACAGCGATGTTGACGGATTATCCTCTCCCATGCGAATTTCCTGCGCAATTATACCCTGTTCTTTCTGGACAGTCTCCGGAGTGAAGTACGGGGTGGAGACGAAGTGCAGCAGCAACCGCAGATTTTCTTCAAATTTCTCTGTACAGTCAAAATAATACACTGTCATGCCGGTTGACGTGAACGCATTCGGATCTGCGCCGTTTGACGTGAGAATATTCAACGCATTGTCGCCGCCGGGGAGATCAAACATCTTATGTTCAAGGTAATGTGCCACGCCGGCAGGGGTGTCTATATGCTTCCCGTCCAACTCAAAGCTGCGGTGTGAGCCGCCGTAGTTTGTTGCAAATGCGGCATAGAAACTGTTAAAACCCGGCTTCGGCACAACTCGGATGCGCAGACCGTTCGGCAGAGTTTCGCTGTATACGGTTTCACCAATATTTTTGTATTCAGTCTTCTGCATCTTCTTCACCATCCTCTGCATCACCGTTTCCGGTGAGGAAATACACCATGTCGCATTCAACACTGTTTGCGACCTTGACTACGTCCTCAAGCTTGACTTCCTCTATAAGCTCAGCGAGCTCCAACGGGCCATAGTCCAGCCCGGCCACCGTCTGAGACAAATAGAAGTTTTCGAGTGAGGCTTGGCAGTCCATGGCGGAGCGCAGGGCGGAAGCCAGTCCGGCCTTTGCCGAATTTAATTCATCATCGCTGACATTGCCCTTTCGTATCTCGTCGAGCTGGGCAAGAATCTCGGCCTTCGCTTCTTCAAATTTATCGAATTCTATGCCGGAGGAGACAAGCAGCAGCCCCTTATGAGTGTCTGCAGTGGAACCGGCATAGTAGCACAGCTGCAGTTTTTCACGCACGTTTGTAAACAGCTTTGATGTGCTGCCGCTGCCGAAAACACCGTTGAATACCAAGATGGATGCTTCATCCGGATCTTCCATTATATCACCCAGGCGAAAGCCCATGCACAGCTTGCCCTGAGTAACGTTCAGCGCCTCTTCAACATAGCGCGGTTTATCTTCAACCGTGTTCATGCGCACATCGGTGCCGATATCGTAGTCAATCTCACCGCGAGGCATGGCAGAGAGTGCATCACGCATCACTCTTGCCACATGCGCAGCATCGGCACGTCCGCAATAGAAAATCTCCACGGGGCTCTGCTGCAGCAGAGTGCGGTAATGGCGCGTGAGCTTCGTGTAATGTATATTTTCACAGTCTTCTGCAGAACCAAAACGGCTGACAGCGTAATCTTCGTAGCAGCACATTTCCTCAATACAACGGAAGAGCGCGTAACTGCGCTTATCGTTTATGCGGGAACGTATGGTATTGCACATCTTCTCACGTTCACTCTCCACGTAATCAGGCCTGAGCAGCCCGCCGCGGGTGACGGGGGAGAGCAGCAGCTGTCCCATGAGCATTGCCGTATCCTGCAATACGTCTTCACCGGCAGGCAGGAAAGCCCCTTCCGGGAAGCTTGCATAAAAGCCGATGATCTGAATTTCGCCGCAACGGCGTATAGCAGGGCCGATTGTAGTGCCATACATGTTATCAAGCTTGCGCGAAAGCGATTCCATGTCCGGATACATTGTAGTACCGCGGCGCAGAACGTACGGGATAAGCGCATTCATTGCAGCTGTCTCGCGCTTGAGCTGTGTGAGTAATGATATGCTCATACACGCGGTTTTAAACTTGTCGGAGCGCAGACATGTCAGCGCCACACCGGGCATAATCTCTTTTCTCGAATAATTCATAAGCCACCTCTGCAAAATATATTATTTGCGGCAGTGTTTCTGCATTTTTATGTCACACGCGTAATATTATACCACCCATTTGCCGAATTGGATAGACATAGTTTGAATTTTCTGTGGGAGTCGGCCCGAAATATATTGATATTTTTCAAAAAACACTTGCAAAGGATACAATATGGTGTTATTATTCCATTGTAAGGATCAGATTTTCTCAGAGTGGGTTGCGACCCACTCTTTTTTGTGAGACTTTTGGCCTGAGTATTTGGTCGTAGGACGTCTCATATTTTCATAAAATACCGGAAAGGGCGTATTGAATGAGCAAGATAACCGAAACAGTTTCTCAGTTGGCTGAGCCTGTCGTTGCGCAGGCGGGCTGCACCTTGTGGGATGTGGAATATGTCCGTGAAGCGGGGACTTGGTATCTCCGCATTTATATTGACAAAGAGGGCGGAGTATCAATAAACGACTGTGAGGAAATCAGCCGTGCACTTGATCCGATACTTGACGAGAGCGACCCGATTCCGGACAGCTATGTGTTTGAGGTTGGCTCGGCAGGCGCAGAGAGAGAACTTAAGCGCCCGCGTGATTTTGAGCAGTTTATGGGTAGCGATGTTGAAATCAAGCTTTACCAGCCGCTCAACGGATCCAAGAGCTTTGTCGGAAAGCTTACAGCATACAGTGATGATGGTACCGTCACCATAGAGTGCGGAAAAAAGGAAATGAACTTTACCAAAACGCAGACTGCGCAGGTCAGACTGCATGTATCAATTTGATTTGTTTTTAATAATTCAGAATGGAGAATTAAAATGAACGCAGAATTTTTCGAAGCCATAGAGGAAATTGAAAAAGAAAAGGGTATCCCCAGAAACTACATGTACGAAAAAATTAAGCAGGCAATGCTTACTGCTTTCCGCCGCGACAATCCCGAGTGCGACGACAATGTTGAGGTCATTCTTGACGAGGAAAATAAGCGCGTTGATATGAACGTCAACAAGACTGTAGTTGATGAAGTCGAGGATCCTTCTCATGAGATAAACCTTGAGGCTGCGAAGAAGATCAGCCGCCGTGCAAAGATCGGCGATATTCTGCCGATTCCGGTTGAGACTAAGAAGTTCGGCCGTATTGCCGCACAGTCTGCAAAGCAGGTTATTATTCAGGGCATACGTGAGGCGGAGCGCGGACTTGTATACGAAGAGTTCACCTCAAAGGAGCATGAGATTCTCACAGGTGTGATTTCACACATAGAGCCGAGAAACGGTGCGGTTTCTATCCGCATTTCCTCCAACAGCGAGTTTACCGAGGCTATGCTCTCTCCGAATGAGCGCATCAAAACCGAAGAGCTCAAGGAAGGCGACCATATCAAGGTCTATGTCGTCGAGGTCAGAAATTCCACCCGCGGCCCTCAGGTTCTCATCAGCCGCACACATCCCGGTCTTGTAAAGCGTCTGTTCGAGCTTGAGGTTCCGGAAATATACGATGGCACGGTTGAGATAAAATCCATTGCACGTGAAGCCGGCAGCCGCACAAAGATGGCAGTCTGGTCTGCAGATCCTGACGTAGATCCCATCGGTGCCTGCGTTGGCCCCAAGGGCGGACGTGTTGCCAGCATAGTCAATGAGCTCAACGGCGAGAAGATAGACATAGTCAAGTACAGCGAGAATCCTGAGGAATATATCGCAGCGGCACTTTCACCTTCTGAGGTCGTAAGTGTTACCATGCTTGAGGATGGCAAGAGCTGCCGTGTCATAGTTCCTGATGCACAGCTTTCTCTTGCAATCGGCAAGGAAGGACAGAACGCGCGTCTTGCCGCAAAGCTCACCGGTTACAAGATAGACATTAAGCCGGAGTCCGAGGCATAAGCTTTAAGATTAAAGGAGGCGGCAGCAATGCAAAAGAAAATACCGATGCGACAGTGCCTGGGCTGCCGCGAGATGAAGCCCAAACGTGAGCTGATACGTGTAGTTCGCTCACCGGAGGGGGAAGTCAGTCTTGATTTCAAGGGCAAGGCACCGGGACGCGGTGCGTATGTCTGCCCAAATCCGGATTGCCTGAAGAAGGCGATTCGTGCAAAGGCACTTGAACGTGCATTTTCAACTCAGATTCCGCCTGAAGTGTACGAAAAATTAAATGAAGAGATGGAGGCCGGCAGAGATGAGCGAGAGACTTCTTAACATGCTCGGCCTGATGAGAAAAGCGGGCGCGATCACGATAGGTGAGACTAATACCGGCGGCGTATGCCGGGCGGGAAAGGCAAAGCTGCTGCTGCTTGCGGCGGATGCATCGGATAATGCGCACAGCCGTGCGGACGGGTTCGTCAGAGTGAGAAACATCTCGACTGCGGTTCTTCCGTTTACGAAGGAAGATATATCCGTGCATGTCGGCGTGAACGGCTGCTCTATGGCGGCAGTTACCGATATCGGCTTTGCCAATGCGTTTGTCAAGGCCCTGTCGCAGGAGTACCCCGGCAGATATGACGCGCTGGCCGATGAACTGAGCGGGCGCTTTTCCAAAGCAGAGCGCCGCAAAAAAGAGGCGCAGGCCCACGAGAGAAACAAGAGGAACGGTAAAAGGAGGACGTATGAGCATGATTAAATACAGAGTGCATGAGGTGGCAAAGGATTTTAATGTTGCGACAAAGGTCATAACGCAGATTCTCACTGACTATGCAACCACACCTAAGAACCATATGCAGGTTCTTGAGACACCCGAGCTTGACGTTATCTTTGAATATATGACACAGCATAATCAGGCTGCCAGTCTTGAGGAAATTTTCACTGTAAAACCAAAGGCAGAGGCACCTGCAAAGCAGCCTGCGGCTCAGAAAAGCGCAGAGCCTGAAAAGACTAATAAGCCCCAGAATGCACCGGCAGCTGCAGCCAACAAGCCCCAGGTTGCAAAGCCCGCACAGCAGAATGCAGGCGCACCGGCGGCAACACCTACTCAGCCGCAGAACACGCAACCTCAGCAGCCAAAGACCGAGAAGCCCAACAAGCCTCACACCCCGCGTCAGGTTGCAGAGAAGCGTGTTGTAGATACACGCGGCGGCGCGGCAGTGAATATAGAAAAGTATAACGAGAAGTTTGAAGATATGGCCGGCATGAAGGCCAATGACAACAATCTTCGCCGCGGCAACAAAGAGAAGATCACCAGCAAGTCCAAGCAGCGCCCCAACCAGCAGCTTGCATCTGCAAAGCGCCGTCAGGAAGAGCGCGATAAGATGAACAAGCTTCAGCTTGAGATCGCAAAGAAGCAGCAGCTCAAGGTTCAGATCCCCGATGAGATCAGTGTCGGCGAGCTTGCTACCCGCATGAAGAAGACTGCCGCCGAGGTTATAAAGCAGCTCTTCAAGCTCGGCGTGTTCGCATCCGTGTCCGAAATAATCGACTATGATACTGCGGCACTTGTTGCAATGGAGCTCGGCTGCAAGGTCGAAAAAGAGGTTATTGTTACTGTTGAAGAGCGCCTTATCGACGACCATGAGGACAAGCCCGAGGATCTCGTTCCGAGAGCTCCCGTTGTCGTTGTCATGGGTCACGTTGACCACGGCAAGACTTCACTGCTTGACTATATCCGCCATGCAAACGTTGTCTCCGGCGAGGCCGGCGGCATTACGCAGCATATCGGCGCATACACCGTTGAGATTAACGGCAGCCCGATTACCTTCCTCGATACTCCGGGCCACGAGGCATTCACATCGATGCGTGCCCGCGGCGCAATGGTCACTGATATTGCAATACTCGTCGTCGCAGCGGATGACGGCATCATGCCTCAGACT
Source organism: bacterium (assembly GCA_963590455.1). Classification (GTDB taxonomy): domain Bacteria; phylum Bacillota; class Clostridia; order Oscillospirales; family Oscillospiraceae; genus Limivicinus. Next base: position 7,771 of record CAVAPH010000095.1, read on the forward strand.
GTTGAGAGCATCAACCACGCAAAGGCGGCAGGCATTCCCGTCGTAGTTGCAATTAACAAGATGGATACTGTCGGTGCCAACCCGGAGCGTATTAAGCAGCAGTTGACTGAGTACGACCTGGTCTCCGAGGAGTGGGGCGGCGATACGATTGTCTGCCCGATCTCTGCAAAGACCGGTATGGGTATAGAAAACCTGCTTGAGAACCTCGTTGTTCTCGCAGAAGTTCAGGAGCTCAAGGCCAACCCCAACCGTGCGGCTAAGGGCGCAGTTATAGAGGCAAGACTCGACAAGGGCCGCGGTCCGATTATGACCGTGCTTGTTCAGAACGGCACTCTCCACCTCGGCGATATAATTATTGCCGGTACGAGCGTAGGCCGTGTCCGTACGATGATAAACGACAAGGGACAGCGTATTTCCGAAGCCGGTCCGTCCACACCTGTTGAGATATCCGGTCTCTCTGAAGTGCCGAGTGCCGGCGATACCTTCAATGCCGTTGCCGATGAGCGCATGGCCAGAGAGCTTGCTGAGGAGCGCCGCGTCCAGCAGATGAACAACGCTATGGGCGGCACAAAGAAGGTCAGCCTTGAAGATCTCTTCAGCCAGATTCAGGCTGGCGAGATGAAGACGCTCAATATAATTGTCAAGGCGGATGTTCAGGGCTCTGCCGAGGCAGTCAAGGCCTCTCTTGAGAAGATTTCCAATGATGAGGTTCGCGTAAAGGTTATACACAGTGCAGTTGGCGCAATCAACGAGTCCGATGTTATGCTCGCTGCAACTTCCGGCGCAATTATCGTCGGCTTCAACGTCCGCCCGGACAACGCTGCACGTGACAGCGCAGCTCGCAGCCGCGTAGATATGCGTATGTATCGCGTAATTTATGACTGCATCAACGAGATAGAAGCTGCAATGAAAGGTATGCTCGCACCGAAATTCAAGGAAGTTATTATCGGCCATGCAGAGGTCAGAGAGACATAT
>CAVAPH010000096.1:0-8600 GCA_963590455.1 bacterium
TCGTCCGAATACTCAACTTCGCTCATATTAACTTCGCCGCCGTTGAGAACATCTTCGAGAATGTTCGGCACGATGAAAACATATATCTGCTCAAATGCAAGACGGCAGGAATCCTCGGTGTTGGGGAGCGTGCCTTCAATGACGCGCAGACCGTAAGAAAGCATTGTTTCAAATACCTGATGGAGAATGATGCTCACAGGCACATCAGGCTTAAAAACGGAGGCCATCGCATTTTCGAGCGTGCGGAAGGACTCATTATGCTCTTCTGCGGCAAAGCGGGTAAAATTAGCAGAGTAGTAATAACGGACGTAGAAGACGAAGTCGTCAGGTTCCTCAATGATAAAATCCCACACAGGCTTGAAAAGATTGTAGCAGCGGTCATGCCAGCTGAGACTCGTGTCGCTCATGGCAGGAAGAAGCTTTACAATATAGAATATAAGACGTGCGTCCTCGAGATGCAAAGCAGCGCGCAAAAGATCATCCTTGTCCGCAAAGGCACGATAAATATATGCCTCATTAAGCCCTGAATCCACAGAGATGGAACGGGTAGTTGTGCGCTCAAGCCCGTCACGCGCGACAACACGCACGGCGCTCTCAATCAAAGCTTGCCTTGTTTCATAAAAACGCTGCATAATTACCTCCGAGAATATTACGCATCGTGCTAAAAGCACAATTAATCAAATTATACGAAAAGAATACGGATATACTCCCTCGACTGCTCATATTTTAACATCACTTTTTCAAAAAAACAATACAAATGTCAGAAAATTTACATTATTAACGAATATTGGAATGTTTCACAAACGGCCATAATATATATATATATATATATTGCACAAATGCCGCTGGCAAATATAATAAGCGATTATGCATGATTGCTTTAGTAACATAAAAATACTCCCCGAATGTGAAGCAATCGGGGAGCATAAAATGTGTTATTTACTTGCTGACGATTTCCTTGGTGTCTCTTGCGATGACCAGTTCCTCGTTCGTGGGGATAACGAAGACCTTGACTTTGGAGTCGGGAGTGGAGATCATGATGTCTTCGCCGCGCTTGGAGTTTGCAGCATCGTCAATGCTGATTCCGAGATAACCGAAGTACTCACAGATAGCGGAGCGCATGCTCTTGCTGTTCTCGCCGACGCCTGCGGTGAACACGATGGCGTCAACACCGTTCATTGCAGCAACATAGGAGCCTGCAACCTTTGCCACCCAATATGCGAACATATCGAGAGCGAGCTGTGCGCGCTTATTTCCTTCAGCAGCAGCGTCATCAAGATCACGGAAGTCGGAGGATACACCGGAGATGCCCTGCACGCCGGACTTCTTGTTGAGAATGTTGAGCATCTCGTCAATGCTGTAGCCGTACTTGTTCATCAGGTACTGCATTACGCCCGGGTCGAGGTCGCCGCAGCGGGTGCCCATCGGCAGACCGACGAGGGGAGTGAAGCCCATGGAGGTGTCAACGCACTTGCCGCCATCGATAGCGCAGATGGAGGAACCGTTGCCCATGTGGCAGGAAACGATCTTCAGCTCTTCAATGGGCTTGCCCATGAGCTCAGCGCAGCGGCCGGAAACATAGCGGTGAGAGGTACCGTGGAAGCCATAGCGGCGAACGCCGTCCTTCTCGTAGTACTCATAGGGAACTGCGTACATATATGCCTTGCCGGGCATGGTCTGATGGAAAGCGGTGTCGAACACTGCGACCATCGGCACATCGTCGCCCATAACTGCCTTGCAGGCGTTGATGCCGGTGATGTTTGCGGGGTTGTGCAGAGGAGCGAAGGGAGTGCACTCGTCAAGAGTTGCCATAACAGCGTCATCAATCTTAACGGAGCTTGCGAACTTCTCGCCGCCGTGAACCACGCGGTGACCGACAGCGTCGATTTCTTTCATGGAGGAGACAACACCGTACTCAGGGCTGGTGAGCTTTTCTATGACGGCAGCAATGGCCTCAGAGTGGGTCGGCATAGCCAGATCTTCGTTGAACACGGGCTTGCCGCCGACAAGCGGGGTGTGCTTGAGGTGACCGTCGATGCCGATACGCTCGCAAAGGCCCTTTGCCATGACCTGCTCGTTGTCCATATCAATCAGCTGATACTTCAACGAGGAGCTGCCGGCGTTGATAACAAGAATTTTCATTGTACAGTTTCCTTTCTACTATTGTAAATGATGCGAAAATAAAGTAAAATGAACCTGCGGTGTCAAAAAATTACCGTACACTCTATTTTACTTATTATCAGTGCAAAAAGCAAGTATTTTTTGCGGAGAATCACATGAATGTTATCGGAATAGTTGCAGAGTACAATCCGTTCCATTTCGGCCACGACTATCATATAATAAAAAGTAAAGAGCAGCTCGGAGAAGACAGCATAATTGTCTGCGCCATGTCCGGTGATTTCGTGCAGCGCGGCGAGGCGGCGATTTACTCTAAGTTTGCACGTGCAGAGGCGGCGGCGTGCAGCGGTGCGGATCTTGTGCTTGAGCTTCCGTTGCCGTGGGCATTGTCCTCAGCGGAGAATTTTGCGCGCGGCGCGGTTTCACTTCTTGCTGCAGCTGGGGCGACACATTTGAGCTTTGGCAGTGAATCGGGGAATATAGAGGAGCTTGATAAGCTCGCAGAGCTTTTGTGCAGTTCTGATATAAACGAGAGAATAAAGGCAGTCAGTGCCGAAGACGCAACCCTCACTTATGCAGCGGCACGTCAGCAGGCACTTAGTGAAGCGATAGGGGAGAGCGCAGCGCTTCTCGCACAGCCTAATAATATTCTTGCCGTGGAATATCTTAAGGCGATTAAGACGCTCAATCTTCAAATCAAGCCCATTACTGTCTGCAGAAAAGGCGCGGGTCATGATGAGCAGGGAAACTCGTCTGTACCGTCAGCCATGGAAATTCGGCGCCGTATTATAAACGGAGAGATCACAGACGGAATGATACCCGAATCGGCTGCGTCTATATATAATATAGAAAGAAAGCTCGGCCGTGAACAGAAGGAGAGAGAAAGAATTGAGCTTGCTGTGCTCTCGCGTCTGCGAATGTTGCCGAGAGATGTATATGAAACGCTTCCGGATGCGTCAAACGGTGTCGGCAAGCGTCTGTATGATGCTGCTGTGACGGAGCCGAGCCTCGATGCGGTTTTGGCAGCATCAAAAACAAAGCGCTACGCAATGTCGAGAATGCGCCGAATGTGCATGTGCGCCGCACTTGGCGTCACGGCCGAGATGACATCGGGCACGCCGCCGTATATACGCGTGCTTGCCGCAACAAAGCGCGGCTGTGAGCTTTTACGCAGGCTAAATAACAATGAGAACGGCCTTCCGGTGATCACAAAACCTGCCGCAGTTAAGACCATGACGGACAGATGCCGAGATGTGTTCGCCGTAGGCGCATCGGCGCATGATCTCTATGTGCTCGGATACACTGCCGAACAGGAGCGAAAAGGGGGCGGAGACTGGAAAACCAGCCCTAAAATTGTGAATAATGTATAAAATAAACGAAAATTTTGTTTGAATTTAGTGAGATACATTTATTGCAATTTGGCCGCCGATAGTGCATAATCTTAATAACGTCGAAGAAATACACGTGTCCGCGAAACACGCACAAACTCTCCGGCGGATATGAAAAATGTTATGGAGGGACACAAATGAAAAAAGTTCTTGCAATCGTACTTGCATTAGCTATGGTTTTCGCACTTTGCGCCTGCGGAAGCAGCTCTTCCAGCGCTGCAACATCCTCTGACGCATCCGCTTCTTCCGATGGAGACACTGTCGTCATCGGTGTTTATGAGCCTCTGTCCGGCGACAACGGCGCAGGCGGCAAGCAGGAGGTTCTTGGTATGCAGTATGCCAACTCCATCTGCCCCACTGTTGAAATCGGCGGCAAGACCTACAATGTAAAGCTTGAGATCTCTGATAACGAGTCTTCCAACGACAAGGCAGTTTCTGCAGCAACTAAGCTCGTTGCAGCCAATGCTTCCATCGTTCTGGGCTCCTACGGCTCCAGCGTCTCCATTGCCGGTTCTGACACCTTTGCTGAGGCAAATATCCCCGTCATCGGTGTTACCTGCACCAATCCCCAGGTCACTGAGGGCAACAGCCACTACTTCCGTATCTGCTTCCTGGATCCGTTCCAGGGCACCGTTCAGGCAAACTTCGCAAAAGATGAGCTTGATGCAAAGGTTGCTTACTGCCTCGGTCAGCTCGGTAATGACTACGACCAGGGCCTGATCAACTACTTCAAGGAAGCAGCTGAGGGTCTCGGCATGGAAGTTATCACTGAGAGCTTCCCCGAAGGCAATGCAGACTTCACCTCTTACCTGAACAACGCAAAGAATGCTAACGCTGACGTTATCTTTGCTCCTACCTCCATCAGCTACGCACAGCTGATTGTTGAGCAGTCCGCTTCTCAGGGCATCAACATCCCCATCTGCGCACCTGATACTTGGGACTCCAACGTTGTCCTCGCAGCAGCACAGGGCACCGAACTTAACATTAACGTTTCCACCTTCTACGCAGAGGGCGGCGACCCCGAGTTCGAGGAAGGCTTCAAGGCTTGGATGAACAGCGATGCTGATGCTCTCGCAAACAACGGCGGCAACGATATGATCGCAGCTGTCAGCGTTATGGGTTACGATGCATACTTCACTGCTCTTGAGGCACTGAAGGCTGCCGGCAGCACTGATTCTGCTGCAGTTCTTGCTGCTCTGCCCAGCGTCACCTACACCGGCGTAACCGGCAACATCGCATTTGATGAGGTCGGCGATGCAATTCGTGATACCGCATTCATCAAGCACGCCAATACTACGGACAATGTTTGGGACTTCGTCGCATCCCAGTCCGTTGCCTGATTTTTTGACGAGTAATTAAATCAAGCGGGGGCACGGCGTGCCCCCGCTTTCCCCGGATTATCGGGGCAATTCGTACAAGCGTATACATGCGCCCCAAAGGGTATAGAGGTGGATCTATACGCTTGGGAATTCATCATTCGGAGGATTTTCCATGGCAGAATTCTTTCAGAGCAACCTGCCGTACATACTGGCCGGCATTTCCGTCGGCGGACAGTATGCGCTCATCGCCATCGGATATACGATGGTTTACGGTATCCTGCGCCTGATTAACTTCGCCCACGGCGATGTTTTCATGGTCGCCGGACTTGTTATGGTTTACGCCACTACGGCGATGCCAATGTATCTTTCTATCCCGCTTGTTCTTGTAGTTACCGTTCTCCTTGGCTTCCTGATTGAGCGTGTGGCATATAAGCCGCTTCGCTCTGCGCCGCGTATGTCAGTTATGATCTCTGCTATCGGCGTCAGCTATCTGCTGCAGAACTGTGCACTTTACTTCACCGGCGGTCTTGCACAGATATACCCCACAATTCCCTGGATTTCTAACAGCATAACTATCGGCGGAGTTACCACCAAGATGGTTACCGTTGTCACGCCTATACTTACGCTCGTGCTTGTTGTCGTACTTGTTTTGTTTATTAAGCATACTAAGATCGGCATGGCTATGCGTGCTGTTGCCAAGGATTTCGAGACGTCTCAGCTCATGGGCATTCGCATTAACGCCGTTATCTCCATGACATTCGTTATCGGCTGCTTCCTTGCTGCTGTCGGTTCTCTGCTGTACTTTACCAATTACCCGTCTGTTATCCCGACGTCCGGCTCTATGCCCGGACTCAAGGCATTCGTTGCGGCTGTCTTCGGCGGTATCGGCTCCATTCCGGGTGCCGTTATCGGCGCGTTTATCATAGGTATATGCGAAAATCTCATCAAGGGACTCGGCTCCGGCTGGACCATCTTCTCCGATGCATTTACCTTCGTTCTTTTGATTGTTGTTCTCCTGGTTAAGCCCACCGGCATCTTCGGTGAGAAGACCACGGATAAAGTCTGAGGAGGTGCAATATGGGAAATACACTTAACGGCACCAAAAAGACTGGCAAGGTCATTGCCATAAGCCTTCTGGCTCTCCTGTACGTTCTCCTTTTCATTCTGGATAATTATCTTCCAGCGAACAGCTTTACCCTGATGCTCATTCCTGTTCTCAAGAAGAGTGCAATTTATTCTCTTATTTGCGTATCCATGAACCTGCTTAATGGCTTTACCGGATTGTTCTCTCTTGGTCAGGCAGGATTCCTTCTCATCGGCGCATATACTTATTCGATATTCTCTATCCCGGCCGCACAGCATGCACCGGTCTACCAGTATTTTGACGGCGGTGCAATAACGTTTTCCATCCCTGAAACCCTCAGCAATGTACTCGGTCAGAATCTCGGAACTCTCCTTGGTGTTTTAGTCTGCATTATTATTGCCGGCCTTGTCGCGGCTGTATTCGCAGCACTTATCGGCATCCCCGTGCTCCGTCTCAAGTCCGACTATCTTGCAATTGCAACCCTTGGTTTTGCGGAGATCATCCGTGCCATCTGTCAGTGGGACGGCCTCGGCGCCGTAACCAATGGATCAAACCTGCTGCGCAAATATACAAACTTCTCCGACATGAAGCTGGTATTCGGCAGCGTAACGCTGAAATTTTCCACCATCTTCCCGTTTGCAATTGCAACCTTGTGCATTTTCCTTATCGTTCTGCTGATCAACTCCTCCTACGGCCGTGCATTCAAAGCCATCAGAGATGATGAGATCGCAGCAGAAGCAATGGGAATTAATCTCTTCAAGCACAAGATGCTTTCCTTCGTTATTTCCAGCTTCTTTGCAGGCGTCGGCGGTGCTCTGCTTGCAATGTATCAGACAACTGTTCAGGCGGCTCCGTTTAAGTCTGCCATGACGTATGAGATACTTCTTATCGTTGTCATCGGCGGTATCGGCTCCGTATCCGGCAGCTGCATTGCATCCTTCCTGTACATAGCGTGCAATGAGTGGTGGCTGCGCTTCCTCGACAGCGGAGAGATGTTCGGCATTAAGGTTTCCTTCTTCCGTGACGGTTTCCGCAAGGTTGTCTTCTCCGTTATCATCATGATAATTGTTCTCTTCTTCTCCAAGGGCATCATGGGCGATAAGGAAATCAGCTTCCAGGGACTTGCCGGGCTCGGGCGAAAGATAAAAGCCCGTGCAGCAAGCAGAAAGGAGAAGAGCAATGGCTGAAACTTTACTCAAACTCCAAGACGTCACAATGCAGTTCGGCGGCGTTGTGGCCGTGAATAATCTTAACCTTTCAGTTAAGGAAGGAGAGATTTGCTCACTTATCGGCCCGAACGGCGCAGGCAAGACCACTGCTTTTAACTGCGTAACCGGTGTTTACCAGCCGACAAACGGACAGATATACTTCAACGGCGAGCTTATCGTATCTGACCACCCGAGAGGAAAAATGCATAAGCTCTATGCAGGCGAAAACGGCGACAAATATACGAACGTCAAGCCTATTGACCCGACACCTGACGAGATTACCAAGCTCGGTATTGCCCGCACATTCCAGAACATACGTCTTTGGAAGAGCATGACCGTTTTTGAAAACGTCCTCACCGCAAAGCATATGAGAGCAAAGCAGAACGTGTTTTCTGCAACTCTCCGCATAAGCCGTGCCGAGGAAAACCGTATGATCGAGGAGACCATTGCTCTTCTTGAGGAGCAGAATCTGCTCAAGTTTAAAGATGAGCTTGCAGTATCTCTCCCTTACGGTCTTCAGCGCCGTCTTGAGATCGCACGTGCACTGGCAACCTCTCCGAAGCTCCTTCTGCTCGATGAGCCGGCTGCAGGTATGAACCCGCAGGAAACCCTGGAGCTTTCCGAGTTCGTCAAGGAGATTCGTACCCGTCACAATCTCACCGTTCTGCTTGTTGAGCACCACATGGATCTCGTTATGAATATTTCTGATTATATTTACGTCATAGATTTCGGCAAGCTTATCTCCGAAGGCGTGCCAAGCGTCGTACAGAACGATCAGAAGGTTATTGATGCATACCTGGGGGTGAGTGAAGATGAGTAACGCAATTCTTTCTGTAAAAGACCTGCAGGTCAATTACGGCGGCATTGAAGCTGTTAAGGGAATATCCTTTGATGTTGAAGAGGGTAAAATCGTTACTCTCATCGGTGCAAACGGCGCCGGTAAATCCACCACGCTTAAGGCAATAGCAGGCCTCGTCAAGCCCCGCAGCGGCTCTATCACCTTTAACGGCAAAGAGCTTCTCGGCACTGACACTACCTCGATTGTTTCGCAGGGTATCACACTCGTCCCGGAAGGCCGCCGCGTTTTCGCGGATCTCACAGTGCTTGAGAACATCAAAATCGGTGCGTATCTCAGAAAGGACGACCTGAACGAGGATATCGAATGGGTCTACAGCCTTTTCCCACGCCTCAAGGAACGTTCATGGCAGCTTGCCGGTACGCTCTCTGGCGGCGAGCAGCAGATGCTGGCCGTTGGCCGCGCCCTGATGAGTCGCCCGAAGGTTATCATGATGGATGAGCCGTCTCTTGGCCTTGCTCCTCTGGTTGTAAAGGGTATCTTTGATATTATCAAAGAGATAAACCGCAAGGGCGTCACCGTTTTGCTTATCGAGCAGAACGCGAACATGGCCCTCAAGACCGCAGACTATGCCTACGTCCTCGAAACCGGCCGCATCACCCTCTCCGGCACCGGCGCCGAACTCCT
>CAVAPH010000097.1:0-8447 GCA_963590455.1 bacterium
CTCTCTTGTCATTATGTTCAAAAATCAACTCTCGAATTTGGCCAATGATACGAAATTTACGAGATCTGGAAAGGAACTGTTGACTTTGCTGAGTCTGCTTGCTAATATTTAATCACAGGGGAACTGGAAACGTTACCGGTATCGTTACCGGAAACGGTTTCGGTGAGAAAAACAGATGTAATCGCGATGATATAAATTCTTCGCCGGGAATGGGAGCGGGCATGACAATAAAAGATATCGCCAAGGCCTGCGGGGTGAGCGTGAGCACGGTTTCGCGCGTACTCAACAACCGCCCGGACGTGAGTGAGGCTGTGCGGCGCAATGTGCTGCGCATGGTAGAGGAGAGCGGGTACATCCCGAACAACAGCGCGCGTGATCTTGTCCGCAGCAGCTCGGCCTCGATAGGCGTAATAGTGCGCGGCATGGGTAATCTGTTCTTCGCGGAGCTGCTCAAGACGATCTCAAAGGAGATAGACAAAAGCGGCTATACGATGGTGCTGCACTTTATCGACTCCGACGCGGACGAGGTGAAGGCAGGCGCAATATTGGAGCGAGAGAAGAAGCTGCGCGGCCTGCTGTTTCTCGGCGGTCGCTTTGATTACACGCCGTCTGAGCTGTCGCTGGTGGGCGTGCCGTATGTGTGCTGTTCGTACACGAATTGCTTCGGTTCACTGCGCGATGAGGATTACTCCTCGGTTTCGATAGATGACTATGCCACGGCGTACAGAGCCGTGGAGTACCTGATAGAGCTCGGACACAGACGCATTGCCGCAGTCGTACCCAGCTGCAATGACAGATCGATAAGCGAGCTGCGCTATAACGGTTACCGTGCGGCGCTGCGGGATCACGACATAGAGTTTGACCCGAAGCTTCTGGTGGAGACGGGCGGCTGCTTTGAGATGCCGGAGACCTACGAGGGGACGGGGCGTCTTGCGCGGAGCGGAGAGAATTTTACGGCGCTCTTCACTCTGTCCGACACCACGGCGCTCGCCGCGATGAAGGCACTCGAGGACAACGGACGGCGCGTGCCGGACGATGTGTCGGTCATAGCGATAGACGGGCTTAACGTTTCCGAGTACGTAAAGCCGACGCTCACAACAATGATACAGCCGGCGGAGGAGATGGGGCGCGAGAGCGTGAGAATACTCCTCGACATGCTCGACGGAAGCGAGAGATCAAAGCATCTGCTTGTGGACACCGTGCTGAGAGAGGGTGCGTCCGCAAGGCGGCTTGATTAATTAATCAGATTTTCCCGCTGCAGGGTGCAGCGTGAAGATACCAGACCCGCGCAGGGCGGCATTGCCGTCCGCCACCGGGAAAAGGCGCCTTGTATTATTACGGGGCAGCCAAAAATAAAAAAGGAGAAATGTAACCAATGAAAAAGATTCTTGCAATGCTTCTTGCACTGTGCATGGTCTTCGCTCTTTGCGCCTGCGGCAGCAGCACTACTACTGCTACAGCAACTGAGGCACCGGCAGCCGAAGAGACCACCGCAGAGGAAGCAACCGAAACCGCAGCAGACGGCGCAACCGGCTCTGTCTACTACCTGAACTTCAAGCCCGAGTCCGATGAGGCATGGCAGGCACTTGCCAAGACCTACACCGAGCTGACCGGAGTTCCCGTAACTGTCAGCACCGCTGCATCCGGCACCTATGAGGAGACCCTCACCGCCGAGATGGACAAGAGCGAGGCACCCACCATGTTCCAGGTCGGCAATGCAAATGCCGTCGCAACCTGGGGCGACTACTGCTACGATCTGACCGGCACCGACGTTTACAACGAGATGACCACTCACGCATTCGACATGGTCAGCGATGACGGCTTCACCTACTCCATCGGCTACTGCTATGAGTGCTTCGGCATCATAGTCAACAAGGCACTGCTTGAGCAGGCCGGCCACAGCATCGACGAGATCACCAACTTCGAGTCTCTCAAGGCTGTTGCTGACGATATCCACGCCCGCGCAGACGAGCTTGGCTTCGACGCATTCACCTCCGCAGGTCTGGACAGCTCCTCCAGCTGGCGCTTCTCCGGCCACCTTGCAAATATGCCTCTCTACTATGAGTTCCGCGATGACGGCGTGACCTCCTGCCCCGCCACCATCACCGGCGCATACCTCGACAACTACAAGGCAATCTGGGATCTCTACATCACCGATTCCGCAACCACCGGCGCTGACCTGCTTGCCGCCACCGGCGACGAGGCCGAGGCTGAGTTCGGCAACGGCGAGGCAGTCTTCTACCAGAACGGTTCCTGGAAGTACACCAACCTGACCGGTACCTTCGGCATGGATCCCGAGAGCCTGCAGATGATCCCCATCTACTGCGGTGTTGAAGGCGAAGAGGACGCGGGCCTCTGCTCCGGCACTGAGAACTGCTGGGCAGTCAACGCTGAGGCATCCGAGGAAGACATTCAGGCAACTCTCGACTTCATGAAGTGGGTTGTCACCTCCGAGGAAGGCACCACCATGCTGGCAGAGCAGTTCGGCCCCTGCCCGTTCCAGTCTGCAAAGACTCCTGAGAACGTGTTCTTCGCAGATGCAAACGCGCTCACCGCAGAGGGCAAGTACGTTGTTACCTGGGCATTCAACTACACTCCGTCCGTCGATGATTGGCGCGCAGCAGTTGTTGATGCACTCGGCCAGTACACCTCCGGCACCGGCGAGTGGGATGCAGTCGTATCCGCATTCGTTGACGGCTGGGCAACCAACTACGAGAAAGCCAACGCCTGATCAGGTTAAACTGTAGGCGCTTCAAATGTATGCACACAAGGGCGAGCTTCACCGCTCGCCCTTGCGCTTAAAGAGGAAAAAATAACAGAGAGTCCTGCGGGTACTTTTGCAAGCCGAAAGCAGCCGCAGAGCCCTCGGAAATAGTACAAGAGGGGATCGCACAATAATTTTTTCATAGGAGGAGATGCGAGTGAGAACCGGAGAAAAAAACGGAGTAAGCACGGTAATAAAAGTATTCACCGTGATACTCGGCGTTTTGATGGCGCTTGTCGGAATGACATGTGCATCGGGAGATCTTGATAAATTCTTTGAGCTTGCGGGCGTCGGCGGGAGCCTGCTGAAGTTCGCAAAGACTATGGAGAAGCTGCCCGTGTGGGACAATACCACGCTGGCGCTTGTAGGCGTGCTGCTTGCGGGCAGTGTGCTCAATACCGTGGGTGCAAAGACGAGCGACCCTGCGGTGCACAGCTCAAGGCTTATAAGACGACCCATGCAAAGGATGTATCTGGTCTTCCTGGCACCGACCTTTGCGGCGTTCTGCATAGGCTTTCTCTACCCGTTTATAAAGGGCATATTCCTTTCGTTCTGCCGCTTTAAGACCACAAGCAAGTGGACGTGGGTGGGCCTTGACAACTATGCGAGCGCTCTGGCAGACTCCACGTTCAGGTATTCGTTTTACTATACGGCGATCTACGCGCTGGTGTCTCTGATCGTGATAAACGTACTCGCCTTTGCTGTGGCCTATGCACTCACGCGCGGAATCCGCGGGACGAATATATTCAGAACCGTATTTTTCATGCCCAATCTTATCGGCGGCATTGTGCTGGGCTATATCTGGGCGATGATATTTGACGGCATACTCTCCAGATACGGCACGTCGATACTGCTCAAGACGGAGTACGGCTTCTGGGGGCTGCAGATACTCATGGCGTGGCAGCAGATAGGCTACATGATGATAATTTACATCGCCGGGCTGCAGGCCGTGCCGGAGGATATACTGGAGGCTGCGAGGATAGACGGCGCGAGCGCATGGCAGACGCTCTGGAAGGTTACAATCCCGAATGTCATGCCCTCGATTACGATATGCACCTTCCTCACACTTACAAACTCCTTCAAGCTCTTTGACCAGAACCTCGCTCTGACTGCAGGCAGACCCTTCGTGCAGGAGGGCGGAACGACGCTGAAGACGACGGAAATGATGGCGCTGAATATTTACGACTCGTTCTACGCCAGCACGACTAACCGCGGTGTCGGCCAGGCAAAGGCTGTGCTGTTCTTCGTGCTGGTAGCGGCGATAAGCATACTTCAGCTCTCGGCAAATAAAAATAAGGAGGTACAGCAGTGATGGAAAGCAAAAAGAAGCTCAGCCCGACTAACAGAAGAAAGCTGATACTTACTGTTATATTTACTTTTATCGCGATATTTTATCTCATGCCGATATTTATCGTGCTGATAAACTCCTTTAAGTCCAACGCAGCGGTAAATACCGAGACGTTTGCATTCCCGAACTCGAACAGCTTCGTAGGCTTTGATAACTACATAAAGGGCATGACCTTCGGCAGCTACCCGTTCCTCAAGTCTGTGCTGTACAGCCTTGTCATCACGGTGCTCGGCGCGGCGCTGATACTTGTGTGCACCTCAATGGCAGCGTGGTATATCTCCCGCGTTGGCACACTCTTCAGTAAGATAGTGTTTTATCTCTGTGTATTCTCCATGGTCGTCCCGTTCCAGATGGTCATGTTCAACCTGGCAAAGACGGCTGATACGTTAAAGCTCAGTTCACCGTGGACGATACCGATTATATACCTGGGCTTCGGCGCGGGGCTTGCGGTGTTCATGTTCTCCGGCTTCGTAAAGAGCATACCGCTTGAGATTGAGGAGGCCGCTGCAATAGACGGCTGCGGGCCGCTGAGAACGTTCTTCTCCGTCGTGCTGCCCATGCTTAAGCCGACGCTCATATCCGTGGGCGTGCTGGAGATAATGTGGATATGGAACGACTACCTCCTGCCGTATCTCGTGCTCGACAGGAAGAAATATATGACGATACCCATACACATTCAGTACCTAAAGGGCAGCTACGGCTCGGTTGATATGGGCGCAACAATGGCGATGATAATGCTGAGCATCATACCGGTCATCGTATTCTACCTCACCTGCCAGAAGCACATCATAAAAGGTGTTGCAGCGGGCGCAGTTAAGGGGTAATATATACTCTGTTTTGCCGGGATATATTACACCGGCGAAGCAAAATCAGAAATTCGGCATATAACGGCGGTAGAACCGCACGGAGGATTTGCAATTATGGAACGCAGCAGCGGCATTCTTATGCCAATGAGCTCCCTGCCGTCAAAGTACGGTATAGGGACGATGGGAAAATGCGCATATGATTTCGTAGATTTCCTCAAAGAAGCGGGGCAGAAATACTGGCAGCTTCTCCCCCTCGGCCCGACAAGCTACGGGGACAGCCCGTATTCATCGTTTTCGACCTTTGCGGGCAACCCGTATTATATAGACCTGGATATGCTGGTGTCTGACGGGCTTTTAAAGCGCAGTGAGCTCAAGGGCATAGACTGGGGCAGCGATGCCGAGGCAACAGATTACGGCAAGATATACGAGAGCCGCTTTAAAATTCTCCGCATTGCGTTTAATCGCGGGCGCGAGATCGAGACCGAGGCGGAGGCGGCACTGAAGTTCCGCCGTGAAAATCCCTGGGTCGAGAATTACGCGCTGTACATGGCGGTCAAGAGCAGCTTCGGCATGGTCAGCTGGCAGGAGTGGCCGGATGAGGGCATACGCATGCGCCGCGAGGATTCTGTGAGGGAATACAGCGAGAGACTGCGCGAGGACGTGGATTTTTATGTGTTCCTGCAGTATCTCTTCTACAGACAGTGGAACGCACTGCGCGACTATGCGCACGAAAACGGCGTGCAGTTTATAGGGGATATTCCGATATACGTTGCACTCGACTCTGCCGATGTCTGGAGCGAGCCGTGGTTCTTCCAGCTCGATGAGAACAACGTGCCCACCGAGGTCGCGGGAGTTCCGCCGGATGCATTCACCGCGGACGGGCAGCTCTGGGGCAATCCGCTCTACGACTGGGGCAAAATGGCCGCGGACGGCTACGGCTGGTGGATACGCCGCATAGACGGGGCGAAAAAGCTCTACGATATGATACGCATTGACCATTTCAGAGGCTTTGACAGCTACTGGGCGGTCCCGTACGGTGATAAGACTGCGAAAAACGGCGTTTGGAGACCGGGCCCCGGCATGGGACTTGTCGGCGTGCTGACCTCGTGGTTTTCGGATCTGCGCTTTATCGCGGAGGATCTCGGCTACGTGACGCCGGGCGTGCGCAAGCTGCTGTCCGACTCCGGGCTGCCGGGCATGAAGATACTCGAGTTCGCCTTCGATGCACACGGTGAGTCTGACTATCTCCCGCACGGCTGTGTGCGCAACAGCGTATGCTATATGGGTACGCACGACAACGACACGGTGCACGGCTGGCTTGAGACAACGAACAAAGAGGACAGACGCTTTGCAGAGCGCTATATGCACATAACAGACGATGAGGGCTGGTGCTGGGGCTTGATCCGCACGGGTATGTCCACGGCGTCAGAGCTCTTCGTAATGCAGATGCAGGACGTTCTCGAGCTCGGCGCGGAGTGCAGAATGAACGTACCGGGCCGCGCCTACGGCAACTGGCGCTGGCGTATGCTTCCGGGTGCTGCGACAAAGAAGCTTGCAAAGAAGCTGCACGGCTACACGGAGACATATCGCCGTCTTCCCGCAGTCAAAACAGAAGTCGAAAAGGACGGACAGATGCAGACTCCGCAAGAATAAAATAATATAAAATAATAAAATTCCGGGGTGCAGATCAAAAAATGCACCTCGGAATTCTAATTAAAAACCCCGTCGAAATTTTCGACGGGGTAAATTTTATTATTTCGCGTAGTCGACAGCCTTCGTCTCGCGGAGGACATGGACCTTGATCTGACCGGGGTAAGTCAGCTCGTTTTCGATCTTCTTTGCGATGTCCCTTGCCAGCAGAACCATCTGATCCTCGCTGACCTCTTCGGGCTTGACCATTACGCGGATTTCGCGGCCGGCCTGTATCGCATAGGAGCTTGCGATTCCCGGGAAGCTCTTGGAGACCTCTTCGAGCTTTTCAAGACGCTTGACGTAGTTTTCGATGTTCTCGCGGCGCGCACCGGGACGTGATGCGGAAATTGCATCCGCCGCCTGTACGAGGCAGGCAACAACCGTGTGCGGCTCAACATCGTTGTGGTGCGCTTCAATCGCGTGGATGACGGCCTCGGACTCTTTATACTTGCGGGCGATCTCTACGCCGATGGTGACATGGCTGCCTTCAACCTCATGGTCAATCGCCTTGCCTATATCGTGCAGCAGACCTGCGCGCTTTGCGGTTGCGACATCGACGCCCAGCTCGGATGCGAGAAGACCTGCGATGTGCGAAACCTCGATGGAATGATTGAGAACGTTCTGACCGTAGCTTGTACGGTATTTCATGCGGCCGAGGAGCTTGATAAGCTCGGGGTGCAGACCGTGAATATTTGTCTCGAACACAGCGCGCTCGCCCTCTGCCTTGATTGTGGCGTTGACCTCGCGCTGGGCCTTTGCGACCATCTCTTCGATGCGTGCCGGATGAATGCGGCCGTCCTGAATGAGCTTCTCAAGTGCAAGACGGGCAACCTCGCGGCGAACGGGGTCGAAGCTGGAGACGGTGATCGTCTCGGGGGTATCGTCTATTATCAGGTCGCAGCCGGTCAGCGTTTCGATGCTGCGGATGTTGCGGCCCTCGCGGCCGATTATGCGGCCCTTCATCTCGTCGTTGGGGAGAGATACGACGGAGACTGTGATCTCGCTTGCGTGGTCGGCAGCACAGCGCTGGATTGCCGTGGCGATGATTTCTCTTGCGCGCTCGTCCGCTTCGTCCTTGTACTGCGCTTCCACTTCCTTGACCTTGACGGCCATCTCGTGGGTTACTTCATCGCGAATGCTTGCAATGAGATATGCCTTTGCATCATCTACGGAGAAGCCGGAGATTTTTTCGAGCATCTCAAGCTGGCTCTTCTTTACAAGTGCGATTTCCTTCTGCTGCGCTTCGGCAGCGGCGATCTTGCTGTTTAATGTGTCGCTCTTCTTCTCTACCGCATCCACCTTGCGGTCAAGAGTTTCTTCCTTCTGCTGAAGGCGGCGCTCCTGCTTCTGCAGTTCAGCACGGCGCGACTTTTCCTCCCTCTCATATTCTGAGCGGGCCTTGTGTATTTCTTCCTTTGCCTCTACGAGAGCTTCCCTTTTCTTGCTCTCTGCACTTTTTATTGACTCATTTATTATACGTTTCGCTTCTTCTTCCGCACTGGCGATTTCACGCTCGCCAACCTTCTTGCGGTAGATTACGCCGAGTATAAATCCTACAATCGCTAAAGCGATTATCAGAAAGATTCCTAAAAATAACGGCATAGTAAGATAACACACCTCCATTCTCTAAGAATTTTTTGGTGGTTTATCCGCGATATTTAGATTTTAATATCTAAACAAAAACAGGCCATAAAACGAACCCGTCGAAATTGAAAAGTAATATTTGCATGGCGCCTCCCCAAGGCACCCTTAAAATATTAACTGCTTTATTTTAGCCCCAAATCGGTGTTATGTCAAGTAAGCCCACCGAATTTTTTATTATATATAAGTTATATAA
>CAVAPH010000098.1:0-8430 GCA_963590455.1 bacterium
TTGAATCCGCCCTGCGAGTATACCAGGGCAGAGCTCTTTACGAGGGCTCCCTCAATGACGCCGAGCTTGCTCCGCTTTGCGACAAGTACGGGCTGATAGTGTGATCACATAAATATATTAATAACCACAGAGAGCATTCATGCTGTGACTGTTCTCTGTGGTTATTATTCTTATAGAAATTGCAGCAATTTATTGCAAAAAACTGATAATATTACTTTTTAAACCCGTCCTTGAGGGCGACTGAGCGGTTGAAGACGAGGTGGCCGGGCTTGGCATCTTTGTTGTCGAGGCAGAAGTAGCCCTGGCGCATGAACTGGTAGCCTTCGGAATCCTTTCCGTGCTCCGGCATCGGTGCAGCGGCAAGACCGGCTTCGACTTTGCAGCCGGTGAGAACAGTCAAGCTGTCGGGATTGAGGCAGTCGAGGAAGTTCTTGTCCGGGCCATCCGGTTCGGGATCGGTAAAGAGGTAACCGTACATGCGAACCTCTGCATCTGCGCAGTCGAGAGCATTCACCCAGTGGATTGTTGCGCCCTTGACCTTGCGGCCATCAGC
This sequence comes from bacterium, assembly GCA_963590455.1. Lineage (GTDB taxonomy): Bacteria > Bacillota > Clostridia > Oscillospirales > Oscillospiraceae > Limivicinus. Next base: position 554 of record CAVAPH010000098.1, read on the forward strand.
GGGATCACCTCCGCGACTGTCGGGGTCATATTCGCAGTAAACTTCGACAACATTGCCGTTCTCGTCCTTCTTGCAGCCCGTGCATGTAACAAGATATGCACCCTTGAGGCGAACCTCGTTGCCCGGATAGATGCGTTTGTACTTCGGTGCGGGAACCTCCATGAAGTCATCAGCTTCGATGTACAGCTCGCGGGAGAAGCTGACCTCGCGCGTACCGTCTTCCGGACGCAGAGGATTATTCTCAACGGGCAGCATTTCTGTCTTGCCCTCAGGATAGTTGGTGACGACAAGCTTTATCGGGTTGAGCACGGCCATGACGCGCTTTGCGTTTGCATTCAGATCATCGCGCAGGCAGCTTTCAAGGAATGCCCACTCGACGGTAGAATCAACCTTTGAAACGCCTATGCGCTCGCAGAAGTCACGGATGGAGTGCGACGTGTATCCGCGGCGGCGCAGGCCGCAAAGCGTCGGCATACGCGGATCATCCCAGCCGCTCACATATCCTTCCTCGACAAGCTTTCTCAGCTTGCGCTTGGACATAACCGTATAATTTATGCCGAGGCGGGCAAACTCAATCTGTCTGGGCTTGATGCCGGGAATAGATACATTTGACACGACCCAATCATACAGAGGTCTGTGTGCTTCATATTCAAGAGAGCAGAGAGAGTGTGTTATGCCCTCAAGTGCGTCCTGAATAGGATGGGCAAAGTCATACATCGGGAAGATGCACCACTTTGTTCCCTGACGGTGATGCTCAATATAGCGGATACGATAGAGAACAGGGTCACGCATATTGAAATTGCCGCTTGCGAGGTCGATCTTTGCGCGCAGCGTGTAGCGGCCCTCTTCGAACTCGCCGTTCTTCATTCTCTCAAAGAGATCAAGATTCTCCTCGATGGGTCTGTCGCGCCACGGACTAATTGCCGGGTGCGATGTATCACCGCGGTATTCTTTGAACTGCTCCGGTGTCAGCTCGCACACGTAGGCAAGCCCCTTTTTAATCAGCTCTATCGCATATTCGTAAGTCTTTTCGAAGTAATCCGAGCCAAAATAGAACCTGTCGCCCCAGTCGAAGCCCAGCCAGTGGATATCCTCCTGTATGGCCTCGACAAACTCGTTGTCTTCTTTGGCGGGGTTGGTGTCATCCATACGCAGATTGCATATGCCGCCGAAATGCTCCGCCGTTCCGAAGTCAATCGTGAGCGCCTTGCAGTGACCTATGTGCAGATAACCGTTAGGCTCCGGCGGGAAGCGTGTGTGAACCTGCATGCCGTAGCAGCGTTGACCTTCAGAAAGATCTTCTATAATAAATGAGTCAATAAAGTTTCTCGCAGTTTCTTCCATGATTAGCCTCCCTGTCTGATGCCCTACAAATTAAACATGTTGTATTATATACGATAAAGGTAGATATTTCAACAAGAAAGTGATACAATACCTAAAAAGAAGAGGAGAAAAACCAAGTGGCTGATATTTATGACATTATCATAATCGGCGGCGGTGCGGCCGGTCTGTCAGCAGCACTGACGGCGCTCAACAGAGGCAAGAGCGTTGCTGTGCTCACAAACCCGGTTGAAACGAGCAGCCTCTATAAAGCAGAGATGATCACGAACTACCCGGGGTTTTCCGCCATCAGTGGAAAAGATCTGGCTGAAGCACTTCGCAAACAGCTTGAAAACTGCGGCGCTGATGTCATAAACGGGCGCGCACTCTCTGTTGCTCCGATAGGTGACACGTTCGGAGTTGCATCCGTCAATGATTTTTACATGTGCCGTTCGATTATACTTGCCCTCGGTATCACGCGGGAAAAGCTTTATCCCGGTGAGGGTGAGCTGCTCGGGCGCGGTGTCAGCTACTGCGCAACGTGCGACGGTATGCTTTACCGCGGCAAAACCGTTGCCGTTATCGGTTCAGGGCGAGAGTCAAAGCAGGACGCGGACTTTCTGGAGAGCATCGGCTGCAGTGTGCTGCGATTCGAGGACAATATCAGGTATGAAATTCTCGGCAGCGAGAGAGCTGAAAAGCTTGTTGCAGGCGCAACAGAATATGATATTGACTGTGTGTTTATAATAAAGGACAGCATTGCTGTGTCAAAGCTTGTCCCCGGGCTTGAAAGTTCAAAAAGCGGGGTCGCGGTAACGCGCACAATGGCAACGAATATTCCCGGCGTTTTTGCCGCAGGTGATTGCACTGGAAAACCTTTTCAGCTTGCAAAAGCAGCCGGTGAGGGCAATGTTGCGGCACTCTCTGCCTGTGAATATATAGATTCAAAAGATAAATAACCGGAAGGAGAAATAAAAATGGCAGTTTCACATATCAAAACAGCAGATTTTGACAGCTTTATTGCAGATGGGGTAACTCTTGTGGACTTTTGGGCGACATGGTGCAATCCCTGCCGCATGCAGGCACCGATTCTGGAGCAGCTTGATGCTCAGCTTAACGGTGCTGCAAAGATCGGCAAGGTTGACGTTGACGAAGAGCCTGAGCTTGCGCGCCGTTTCGGCGTTATGAGCATCCCCACTCTCATCGCTTTCCGCGACGGCAATGTCATAGCCAAGACCGTGGGCGTAACTCCTGCAGACGAGCTGAAAAAGATGCTCGGTATTTGATCACAATCGGATATGATAATATTTTTCAGCCGCTGCAGTTGCAGCGGCTGAAAAATTAGGCTTTGAGTTATCCAAAGAGAGAGCAAGGCATTTTTTCGCTTTACATTTGTCAGATATTCTCTTATAATGCTCTTACACCGGCAAACTATGATAATCGGAACGGTAGAGCGATGAGTGAGATTAATCTATTTAATTATATAGTGACGCTTTTGCAGTTTGGAATGATGTATGCTGCTTTTGATTATATACTGACACGGCGGTGCAGTCTTGCGGTAATTGTAATTGCGGACTTTGCTGCAATAAATGCATCTTTCTTTGTGTTGATCCTTTTCTTTGAGCGTTACACAGTGCTGCGTTCGCTTGTGGGCTGGGTTTTCTTCCTGCTGCCGCTGCTGCTCTACAGTGACAAATGGTATAAGAAGCTGCTTGTATTTCTGTGCGCAATGTGCGCGATGTGCATTGCGGAATATGTTGTGTGCAGTTTTGACAGCGGAGAAATTTTAATGTCCGGCGTGTCGAATATGCCTATGTATGTAAAGCTTCCGCATTACATCATCTATCTCTCCGGTTTTGGAATGCTGCTTGTAATCATGTGCATGGCTGCAAAGCATTTGAGCAAAAAATGCGCCAATTATCTGCAGCCGTTTGAGTTTATGACAATGTGCGCTTTCCTTATAAGTCAGTATATTCTTACAATCGGCTGGGTGAGCTCTCTCGCAACTATGACAAAGCAAAAGGCCACATTTTTAATTATTGCAGTCATATTCGGCATTATTTCCGATGTCGGGCTTTTTATAACATTGGTACGGATATCGCAGCGGAGCAAGCTCAGCGCCGAAAATGCCTATCTTAAGCAGTTAATTGACGCGCAAAAGGAATATTACGATGCAATTGCCGAGCAAGCCGGCAGCATACGCAAAATGCGTCACGACATCGCAAACCATCTCTTGACGATAGATATTCTGCTTGCAGAAGGCAACACCGAAAAGGTCCGTGAATATACTCAAGAGCTGCAGCAAGCAGGAATATATCAGAGCACGCTCGGCAAATGCCAAAACATCGCCGCAGATGCGTTCCTCACTGCGCGCTCTCATCGCCTCCGTGATGCCGGAATTACTCTCGACGCAGACATTGAGCTCCCGGCGGATTTGAATATCAGGGATGCAGATCTCATAAGCGCGTTAGGCAATCTCTTGGATAATGCCGAGGAGGCCTGCAGGAACGTCGATGATAAACATATCAAACTGAGTGCGAAGCTGAACGGTGAATATCTCGTTATCACGACGGAAAATCCCTGCTCCGATACCGTGCAGCCCAAGGCGCGCAGGATTCCGGAGATGGAACGCGGAGTCGGATTCCACATCATGCAGGAGCTGGCAGAGAAATACGACGGCAAATTTGATTACAAAAATAATAATAACGTGTTCTGCGTTTCACTCATTTTAAAAACAGGAGAATCAAGTCATGCTTAAAATCGCGGTGTGCGACGATTCAAAAATTCAGTGCGATTATACGATAAAAGAGATTGACAGCAAGCTTGCCGACACTCCGCATCTTATAAGCGGTTATAACTCTGCAGCAGAGCTGCTGGATGCAGTTTCCGGCGGTGATTTTCTGCCGGACATTGCTGTCCTGGACGTAGAAATGCCGAAAATTGACGGCATAAACCTGGCCAAAGAACTAAATGCCCTTGTCCCCTCCTGCCAAATAATTTTTCTCACGGCTTATCTCGGTTACGCCACAGACGTATATTCCACGCAGCATGTATATTTTATTCTCAAATCCGAGCTCAAGACAAGAATAGACGACGCTTTGAAAAAAGCCATGGCTTCCCTGGAAAAGGACGATGCGAGCGAGCCTGCTCTATTGCTGCGAATGCGCACGACATCCATAGTTGTCATGCTGAGCAGCATAAAATATATTGAACGGGTAGGACGGAAAACGCATGTTGTCACCAAGGATTCGGTAATGCAGACCGCGCAGCCGCCGAAAGAGCTGCTTTGTGACGGGCGCGAGAATTATTTTATACACTGCCATCAAAGCTATTGGGTGAACAAGAGCAGCATTTCAAGTCTGGAGCATGACACATTTCGCTTATATGACAGAGAGCTCATACCGATCAGCCGCTCCCTTCGTCAATCCGCGAGAGATGCATTTTTTGAGGTCATAAAATCACGATAACCGGCGGTCAAATAAATACAGACGACAAAAATCCCGGGCTGCGCTTTTCATGCGTCAACCCGGGAATAATTATATACACCCTGTAAAAATTGCTGCACTCCGGTGCTCATTTGTCGGTTTCCACACATTGTTTCAAAACACTGCAGAATGCCATATCATCGTCTACTGAGGCAATCGCTGTGTCAATCAACGTATCATGATCAGTATTACCCCAGTTCAGGTGCAAACCATATTTCAACCCCATGCATCGGATCAGCTCACGTATACTTCGCCCATTACCTTCACGGAAAGGATGAATGATATTTAACTCTGCCATCACATAAGAAAGATTCTGTATTTGTTTTTCCGCATTTTGTTCAAGTAGCATTTTCTTCACACGGATTTCCGCAAAGACGCGATTTAACTGCCCGTCAATCATGTCTGGTGGATAAAACATCGTATTGCCCTTCCCAATCTGTTCTCTGCGGATATGACCGGCAAACGAATACACATCCTCAAAGAGGAAACGATGTATTCTCATTAAATGCGTCTTAGTAAAACGCCCCTTTATTGGCTTTTGCAGCAATACGAGCTGTTTAACAGCTGTAAATTCTTCCTCGGCCTGCTTCAGTTCTGCTTTATCTCGAATGTTTAGCCTATTCCTCAAAACATCACTTCCAGAATAACAGTACACAGACTGCACCGTGGTATAGACGTCATATTTGGAAGACATTACTCAACCTCTCTTTTCGTACTTCACCCGCAGTTCGTCCAAGATCTGCTTATAACCGGTTTGTCCGCTGGCAATCCTATCGAGATTTTTACGTGTTGATTCGCCGATCGTCATGCCTTCAGCAGCAAATGTTCCACGGATGTTGCGGAGATTACTTTCGTACCTTGCGGCAGCGGCAGTTTCCTTTGTATTCATCGATTCATTCCTTCACATTAACGTCCATAAGCTATGAGGTTTCCTGTAAATACTCTGTTTATTGTAACACACAATTGTGTACATTTCCATATATCAGTTTGAGTCAAAAGAAAATCTATGATGATATTTGCCAAAAATCCCGGGCTGCGCTTTTCAGACGTCAACCCGGGAATAATTATGGAGCTAGTAATGTGACTCGAACACACGACCTGCTGATTACGAATCAGCTGCTCTACCGACTGAGCTATACTAGCATGCGCTGTTATTTACAGCTTTAGTAGTTTAGCATAGTCGGCGCAATTAGTCAATAATTTTTATGCGGAATTTTTGCGTGAGCAGGTTTGCATAATATGTGTTGTTCTTCCCTGCCGCTGATTGTTGCCGCCTGCATCTGGACAAATACGGCGGGTTGGGGTAGAATATCCGGGAAGCAATGTCAAATTATTTATTGGTGCAGCTTTGCTGCACGGAGGTTTTTATGAGATATATTGAGCTGAGTCTCGACACACCTGCGGCTGAAATGGATATCCGCTGCGATGAGCTTACGGCGCTGGGTGCCGAGGGCTTTGTTATAGAAAACGAAGAGGATCTGCAGAACTTTTTAGAGAACAACAAACAGTATTGGGACTACGTGGACGATGAGCTCTGCAAATCTTACAGCGGCGTCAGCAGAATAAAGTGCTATCTTACGGACGATGACGCCGGGCACGCCGTGTTAGACAGGATAAAAGCCGCGTTCCCTGAAGCTGTCTGCGCATATACGGAGGATAAGGACTGGGAGAACGACTGGCGCAATTATTACGAGCCTATCGAGGTCGGCAAACGGCTTGTAGTAGTACCGGAATGGCTTGACGCCCCCGATGACGGACGTCTGGCTCTTCGTCTCGATCCCGGCATTGCATTCGGAACCGGCAGCCACCCGACAACGAAGCTGTGCCTCGCTGCACTCGAGGATTATGTAAGCGAAAGCACGCAAGTGCTGGACATCGGCTGCGGCAGCGGTATACTCGGCATCGGATCTCTGATTCTGGGCGCAAAGCACTGCACCGGCTGCGACGTTGACCCGAAATCCCCTGAAGCTGCAATGGCAAACGCCGCCCTCAACGGCATAGGTGAAGATCGGCTGAATCTTTGTGCTGGAGATATACTCAAGGACAATTCCATGCGCAGGCGGCTCGGAGGCGGGTACAACCTTGTGCTGGCAAACATAGTGGCGGATGTTATAATCTCGCTCTCTGCCTTTGCGCGTCAGTTCATGGCAGCAGACGGCATATTTATCTGCTCCGGCATAATAGATGATCGCGCAGCTGAAGTTGAGGCCACACTCAAGAGCAACGGATTTGAGATCCTTCAGCACACTTCAGAAGAGGAATGGCACTGCTTTGTCTGCAGGTAAACCAGGTATATAATCATATAATATTCAAAGAATCTGATGTAAGCACCGGAAATGTGAAGTTTTCCGGTGCTTATTTGTTTTTCAAGCCGAATTATTTCTGTATAAGTATCACATTATGAAAGCAGCACGGGCCATGATACAACCGAGCATCTGTAGGAGCGTTAAGCTTCAGTTAAAAATATTGATTTCTAGTTAAGGAAAGCAAAACGCGTATTGACAGGATATACCTAATTATGTATATTAATTACAGGAAGAAAAATACTTGGAAAGTGTTACTACAAGTAAGCAGAGACATACAGATATTGGAAAAGAGTTTTTCTCAAGAACATTTGGCCGGTGATAACATGGAGGATAACACAATGAAAAAAATCGTATCTTTTTTCCTCTGCCTGGCTTTGGCCATTGTGTTTGGTCCAACTGCCTTTGCAGACGGAAATCAGCAAATTAACCCTGCCCAAACAAATGGTCAATGGCAAATTGTTGGTACCAACGTTAACCTCAGATCTGGTCCTGGTTCTGGATATTCTTCAGCCGGTTATGTTCAAAACGGTGACACATTTATCAATTATGGACTGTATCCAGCAACCGACGGAAGTTATTGGCGTTACTGCTTAATGACATCTGGAGTTCACAATGGTGATAAAGGTTACGTAGCAAACCAGTATACAGATTACAGGTAATTGCATAACAGTTATTAGTATTAAGTAAATCAACGCACCGGCCAAATGCTTCGATAATAACAACAACAAATACTCATGGAGAAGGACAACATGAAAAAATCATTTCA
>CAVAPH010000099.1:0-8359 GCA_963590455.1 bacterium
TCGCCGGTGATTTTATACGCGAACACTATGTTCATCATTGACATTGCGGCGGCAGTGGCTATGATTGCGGCCTCGAAGCTGAACGGGAGCAGTTTGCGCAGGAAGAAGACAGCGGCGAGTGCGGCCACGTCAATGACAAAGTGCATCAGGTTCATTATCAAAACGGCGTTTTGCGTCTCTTTCTTAAGCGCCCATTTGGTGATGCGGCTGTTTATAAATGAGGCAAGCGCCCCCCAAAGGATGCCGGCAATGGCACCGTAAACGTAATTCATATTAATCCTCCGGATGATATAATATCAAGTAAACTTAACTGCGTATATGATACCACAAAAGGGAAATAAATCAAATCTTAATTTGTTATATTTGTACTGCTCGAGATCGACGGTCGGAAAATATTACTCTTTAGGATTCCCGGCGATATAATCACGTATTTCGGCGATAAAGCGCTCACCGTACTTTGCGGCCTTGGCGCTGCCGACGCCGGACACCTGAAGAAAGTCGTCGATGCTTGCCGGCTTCTTTCCAGCCATATCTGCGAGAGTGGCATCCGAAAACACGATATAAGCCGGCATGTGCTCTCCTGCGGCAATCTGAGTGCGCAGATTTTTCAGCACGGCGAAAAGCTCCGGATCCTTCTCCTTTGAGAGCTTTTTCCCGGATTTTTCGGGGCTCTTTTTCTCTTTTGCGGCCTTTTCCTCAACTGCGCGGGTTACACGAACACCGTCAGCGAGCACATCACGTGAGCGCCGTGTGAGCGAAATCCCAAGATGCTCCGGATCGGTGCGGAGATAGCCGAGGGCCTCAAGGCATGTTATCATATCGCGCAAATCGTTCCTTGAGTATTTGCTCAGCTGAGAATACTCCGCCAGTGTGTCGAGGTTGAGATTCAAAACGCGCTCTTCTCTGCTGCCGCTGAGGGTGCGTACAACCATGGTTATGCCGACGGAATAGCCGAGCATAGCATATATATGGCCGACACATGAGAGAATTATTTTTGCCTGCGGCGTGAAATCCTCCATGGTTGCGTTGCAGTTCCCGCAATGTCCGCAGCTCTCCGGGTGAGATTCGCCGAAGTATTCGAGAATATAGCTGCGAAGGCATTTTGAGGTTCTGCAATAGCTGATCATTTTCACAAGCCGCTGCATTGCCTGCTTTTGAACCTGTGTTTTCTGCTCGTCCGTCAGCTCCTCGTTTTCCGATGAGTGCTCTATGAGATATTTTGCGGTTATGATATCTCTTGCGGAGAACAGAAGAATACACTCCGCCTCGGAGCCGTCTCTGCCGGCGCGCCCGGCCTCCTGATAGTAGGCCTCCATGCTCTGCGGCATATTGTAGTGTATTACGTACGCCACGTTTGATTTGTCTATGCCCATTCCGAAGGCGTTGGTCGCGACCATTACGCTGCGGCGGTCGTAGATAAAATCGTCCTGATTTTCATGCCTCTCCGCCTCCGGAAGACCGGCGTGATATTTCGTCACGGCAAAGCCCTTGTCAAGCAGAGTATCGGTGAGATTATCAACGTCCTTGCGTGTGGAGCAGTATATAATGCCGCTTTTATCCTGCCGCTCCTGCAGCAGCTTGATCACTGTGCCTTCTTTGCTTGAAGGCTTGAGAACATCAAAACGTAGGTTTGGCCTATCGAAGCTCGTGACCACGTAGACAGGGGACTGCAGACCGAGATAGTGAATTATATCGTCACGGACCTGCGGTGTTGCAGTTGCGGTAAAGGCAGAAACAACGGGGCGATGCTCAAAGTAATTTAAAAACTCCGTTATATGCAGGTAGCTCGGCCGGAAGTCCTGCCCCCACTGGGAGATGCAGTGCGCCTCGTCTACGGCAACTATGGAGACGTGTACGCGGCTGATGGTACTGAGAAAGCTGTCTGTCAGCAGCCGCTCGGGTGCCACGTAAATTATTTTATACATGTTGTCTTCTATATTGCGGTAAGCGCGGCGAATCTGATTCGGCGTGAGGCTGCTGTTTATATATGCGGCAGGGACGCCGACCTTTTTCAGCGCCTGCACCTGATCCTTCATCAGCGAGATCAGCGGGCACACTACGAGCGTCACACCGTCTGATAAGAGCGCCGGTATCTGATAGCAAAGGCTTTTGCCGCCGCCGGTGGGCATGACGCCGAAGGCATCTCTTCCGGCAAGCTGCGCATCAATCAGGGTTTCCTGACCTGCACGAAATGAAGAATAGCCGAAATATTGATTTAAGATATTAAGCTTTGCATCCATTAGCCCGTATCCTCGCTGTACTGATAATGCCGTATTATAACATAAGCCTTGAAATTATGAAATAAGAAACAAAGCTTTTACGTCGCTGAAACAAAATTCACCTATAATACGAAACAATTAACTGTTATTATAAACTCGCAAGTGCAAGAAAACTTTTTCATTTACTCCTCAAAAAATAAAGCTAATCATCCGCCCGAGAAATAAAGGCGGATGATTAGCTTTTTGCTTGTTTATTATATTATTTAATAAATTTTGCGATGGCCTCGTCTATATCCTTGGCGCAGGCCTTTGCGATGCCCTCATCCTCCGGCTGCATCGGATAGAGAGGTGCACGCACGCTGCCGATGTCGGGACCGCCGCGAAGACGGAGAATTTCCTTAATCATCGCGTACATGTTGCTCACACCGCTACACATCTTGTAGATAATATGGCAGCAGGTATCCTGAATCTCACGTGCCGCGGCGATGTCTCCGGCCTGTACAAGCGCGTAGATCTTCTCATAGAGCTCCGGCATGGCGGCGTAGGTTCCGCCGATGCCGCCGACAGCGCCGGCAACAAGACCGGAAAGCAGCTGCTCATCCGGGCCGTTGAATACGATCGCGCCCTCATCGCGCCACATCTCGATGTCCTGTATCGGCATGGAGGAGTTCTTGACGCCTATGACGTTCGGAATCTCAAGCATGGTGTGCAGCAGTGAGCTGTTGAGCGCGACGCCTGCGAGCTGAGGAATGTTATAAATAATAAAATCAGTCTCAGGTGCGGCGGATGCGATATCGCTCCAGTACTTTGCTATTGCGCGGTCGGACAGATGGAAGTATATCGGCGGAATAGCTGCAATGCAATCAGCGCCGACGGACTGTGCGTGTGCCGCAAGCTCCATGCTGTCGCGGGTATTGTTGCAGGCGACGTGAGCAATGACGGTTATGCGCCCTGCTGCCTGCTCGATAACGGCCTCAAGTACTGCCTTGCGCTCCGCAACGGAGTGATAAATGCACTCGCCCGAGGAGCCGCCGACGTAAAGGCCGTTTACGCCTTTGCCGATGAGATACTCGGTAAACTCACGCACGCGTTCGACGGAAATCTCGCCGGCGTCGTCATAGCAGGCATAAAACGCGGGGAATATGCCCTTGTACTTGGAAACATCTTTTGTCTTCATCTTTTCCTCCTGTTATATCAGCCTTTTACGGCTCCCATTGTTATGCCCTTGGTGAAGTACTTCTGGAATATCAGGAATACTATTATGATAGGTACGGACGCAAATGCGGCGCCTGCCATTATCAGACCGAAGTCCATGGAGTTTTCCGCCTGCATCTTCGCTATGCCGAGGGATATGGTCAGATTTTTAGTGCTCGAGAGCATGATCAACTGCATGAAATAGTCATTCCATGAGTTAATAAACGTGAATATTGCCAGCGCGCCGACACCGGGCTTTATCATCGGGAAGACGATCTGGTTAAAGGTCTTCAGCTCACCGGCGCCGTCTATTTTGGCGGCCTCAAGTATTTCGCCGGGAATGCCCTCGGCAAACTGTTTAATCAAAAACACGCCGAACGGCCAGCCGACTATCGGGTAAATAACAGCGCTGAGAGTGTTATAGAGCTTGAGCGATGACATCTCGCGTATGAGTGGTATCAGTATAACCTGCTTTGGCAGCGCCATTGCGCACACGATAAGCGTAAATATCAGCGTACGGCCCACAAAACGCTTCTTTGCCAGCGCATAACCTGCAAGCGCCGAAGTTATGCAGGTCAGCAGCATTGCCGCGACAGCCATCCAGACCGTGTTGAGCATCCATCTGATAGCGGCAGGAACGGTCTGGCCGGTGTACGCCACTATCGGGTTGCCGTCCTCGGAGAAGTACTGGCTGAACGGAATATAAAACTCCCACAGCGGCGCCTTGAGCTTGCTCATGAGCGTCTGATAGTTCTTCAGCGTCCACTCGCTCGGCCACCAAACCGGGGTGACGGAGTTTACTTCCTTGGCGGTCTTGAACGAGCCGGTGATTATCCAGTAGAGCGGGAAAGTAAATAAAATCGCGAGAATTATAATTATTACGAGGGTGATGATGCGTTTTGTTTTCGATTGACCGGACATACTCGCACCTCCCTCAATCCTGTTGCCCAAGCTTAAACTGCACGGCTGATAGTATCGCGATAATAATCATGAGGACGACGCCCATCGCGTTGCCGTAGCCATATCTGTATAGCTTGAAGGCGGTATAATAAATATAATACATTATCGTGTCCGTGCTGTGGTTCGGGCCGCCGGATGTGAGCAGCTGGATAAGAGCAAAGCACTGGAACGAGTTAATAGTCGTGATTATGAGAATGTAAAGCGTGGTGGGCATTATCTGCGCCCATTTGATCTTCCAGAACACCTGGCGGCGGTTTGCACCGTCAACCTCAGCGGCCTCAACGAGCGTCTGGTCAACGTTTCCGAGTGCCGAGACGTAGAGGACTATCGGCTGACCGACAGATGTGGTGAAGAGAATGAGAATTATGCACCAGAGTGCGTAATTGGACTCACCGAGCCAGTTTATGTTGTGATCTATGACTCCGGTGGTTTTTAAGAGATAGTTCAGCACGCCGTATCTGTTGTTGTATATCCACTTCCACACAACGGTGACGGCGACGGAGCCCGTGACGACAGGCAGGTAAAAAATGCAGCGAAAAGCAGAGGTAAGCGCGGGGTGCATGTCATATATCGCAGTTGCCACCCAGAGCGAGAAAGCGCAGACGGTAGGCACCGCAACAACGACTATTATAACCGTGTTTTTCAGAGCACCGAGGAATATTTCATCCTGGAAAAGCTCTTTGTAGTTTGCAAGACCCACAAAGGTATCTACAGTGTTTTTACCCATGTTCGCATCAAAAAAGCTGGTGTAGATGCACATGACCATAGGATACAAAACGAAGGTGACGAAGAAAAACAGGCTTGGCAGAAGGAAGAGGTAGCCCGCTATTGTCTCTCTGCGAACAAGCGCGCGGCTCATCCCATTATTAGATTTGAACATTTGATCCTTCCCCTCATTTCCGTAGGTTCGTTCGGTACGAGTGTGCTTAGTGTGCTTATAAAAATGGGCTGCTGCAAGAACTTGCAGCAGCCCACGTTTTATCTGTTGTCAGGGACTGCTAAACGCCGTGAATAATTCAGGCACGCCCTAAACAATGCTATCAGCCTTCAGCTGCTGCTGCGTTTGCGTTGGTGCAGAATACTGCGACCTCGTCCGCAACATTGCCGCCGTCACCAATGCGCTGGAGCATGTTCCACCACTCGGTACGAGCGACTGCCCAGCCGGCAGTTACCTGATAGTAGTCGCCGAGGTAAGGCATGAGCTTGGTGTACTCGTTCATGATCTCATTGTCTGCCCAGATACCGGTCAGGTCGATGCCCTCAGCGGTGTCACGGACTGCGAAGTAGGTAGCAGCCTTAACTGCGTCTGCGGTGCCCTCACCGTCGCAGAAGTACTTGATGAAGGTCTTTGCAGCCTCAACGCGTGCATCGTCGCCGTTGTCAAACACGCCGAAGCCCCAGATGCCGCCGCAGAGCTGGCTCTCGCCGGTCTCGGACGGGAAGCTCATGAATACGATCTGATCGCCGTCGTTGGTGAGACCTGCGTCATTGTTGTCAGAGTTGAGCTGATTTCCAATGTTCCAGCAGAATGCCATCTTCAGGAGGCCCTGACGGAAAGCGGTGATCTCATCGCTGCCGACTTCGGATGCGTTGAAGTATATGCCTTCGAGGCTCTGCAGAAGCTCAAGTGCCTTTACGTTCTCTTCGGAATCAGCGGTGTATGCAGTGTGCTCTGCATTGGTGAAGGTGCCGCCGTAGAGGTTGTTGACGAGAGCACGGGTGCCCTGGTCGCCGCCCTGACCGCCGCAGTAGACGTCAGCAACGGGCTCGCCATAGTAAGCATAGAGTGCGTTGACAGCGTTGATGAAGTCCTCAGTGGTCCAGGTGTGGTTCTCAATGTCGACATACTGGTCTGCACCGGCTTCGACAAATGCGTCATAGTTAATGGCCATGCAGTGTGCGGTCATAACGAGAGGATACTCATAGCATGCGCCGTCTGCATTGAAGCAAGCGGAAACGCAGGATGCGTTGACTTCTGCCTTATCGGTGTCGTCCCACATGTCAGCCAGGTCTACCATGTAGCCCTTTGCGCCCCAGTTTGCAACCAGACGCTCGGGTCCTTCCATGATGAGGTCGGGTGCTGCGCCGCCTTCAAGTGCGGTGTTGACCTGATCGTCACCGTTGGTGTAGTCGAGATACTCAACAGTAACCTTGATGCCGGGATTTGCTTCCTCGAATGCAGCGATGAGAGCGTCGACGGTTTCAGCGTCGCCCCAGCCGCCTATCGGGTAGGTCCACAGGGTGATTTCAGTTGCCTCGGCTGCGGCGGTATCGTCAGCAGCTGCGGTCTCTTCGGTTGCGTCTGCCTCAGGTGCAGCGGTAGCTTCGGTTGTAGCAGTGGTGCTTGAACCACATGCGCACAGTGCGAATACCATGCACAGAGCAAGCAGCATAGCAAGCAATTTCTTCATGTTTTTCCTCCTTAAAATATTTTGGACTTTTTTATATTTTCAACGACTCGCGCCGTCTACTCATCATTTGTTACCAACATATTAACCAAAGTTTGCCTCCATGTCAATATGTTTTTGAAAAAAATTTTCTAAAAATCGCAGAGAAGAATTAATTTTACAAAAATGGTGAAAAAAGTAACGCAGGAATTGCCAAAATCCTGCGTTAGTGTGCTTGATTATTAGATTATTAAATTTAATAGCTTTAATAACAAGAGCAATTCGTGGGCTGCAGCTCACAGATGCTTGTCGGCAAGGGCGTCGGCGACGTTTGCGCGGTGCTGTCGGCATTCGTCAAGATTCCGGCGGCACAGCTCGGAGAATAATATATCCAGAAGATAGAGCTGTGCAATCCTCGCGCCGACCGAGCCGAGCTGCAGCGGGCTTTCGTCTGCGCCGCAAAGCAAAACCACGTCCGCAAGCTTTGCACCGGGGGAATTTGAAAAGTGCGTCACGAGCACGGATTTTATTCCGCGTCTGTGGGCGAGCGTGAGCGTGTCTATAAGATCCTTGGTTGCACCGGAGTAGGAGAATACAAGTATAACGTCGTTTTCACCGGCGGTGGCGATTGCGACGGTCTGCATATGAGAATCACTGACGGGGAAAAACTTCCCGCTCGTGGTAGAGAAGAGATGCGCCGCCTCCATTGCTATGATCATCGAGCCGCCCTGACCCATGCACAGCACTTTTTCGGCCGCTTCGAGCAGATCTGCCGCGCGTATGTAATCCTCGGCATGCACCAGCTCAAGCGTCTGCGTCATGGCGCTGACGTTTGCCGCGTAGAGCTTGCGGCACACGACGGAAAAGCTGTCGTCATCAAGCACCTCGCCAGAGAGCGGATTGCTCTGCTGCGGTCGCTGTGCCACGCTGTTTGCCACAGCAATGCGGAAGGCGTTATAGCCCTTGTAGCCCAGCCTTCTGCAAAAGCGGGAGACCGTGGCGTCCGCTACGGAGCTGGCGGATGCCAGCTCCGAGATGCTCATGCCCTGAGTAGCGCTCTGATGTGAGAGGACATAGTCCGCCACCTTTTTTTCCGAGGCAGTGAGATTATAATATTCCGCGCTTATTCGTTCAAATACGTTTGCGCTGTCCTGCTCCATAGTCGTCTCCTGTTTATTATTTTTATTATTCTCCGAGTATTTCTCCGGCGGTGAGATCCGTCATTATCAGCATGCGCGGCAGATGGAACGGGCCTTTGAAGGTCGAACCCTTGGTAGAGGGCATTGTCGGCTTGCCGTCGCGGCGGAGATAGCCGTACCACTCGCCGTATTCGGGGTCGGAAAAATGCTCCTTGCAGTAGTCGAGTGTCTTATAGAACCACTCGAGGTATTTCTCATCCTTTGTATCTCTGTAGAGCATCAGCGAAGAGATGAGTATCTCGTCGTGCGGCCACCAGAGCTTCATGTCATGCTCGTAAGCCTCGGGCGGCTTGCCGAGTGCATCTACAAAGTACAGCAGTCCGCCGTATTCTTTATCCCAGCCGGCTTCGATTGCCCAGTCGAATATCTCGGCAGCGCGAGCGACAAGCTCCTTGTTGCC
>CAVAPH010000100.1:0-8262 GCA_963590455.1 bacterium
GCTTTTGTGCCTTTTTCGAAGGGCAAATGCATTGGTTTGGGTGCACAATGCAGCCGTAATTCGCAAAAATTGAGTTGATTTTTTTATGCAAAAACACCGCGGAGCTGCTCATTTGGCGCTCCGCGGCTGTTCATTATGCTGTATTAAATTTCACTCGCTGATTCTCGCGTCGGATACGAGAACGGTCACTGTGTTGTTCGACACCTCTGCGATGCCGCCGCCCAACTCTATTACGACTCCGCTGCCGTCGGGCTTTCTGCACTTAAGGCTGCCCTTTGCGACAGCGCACACCATGGGCGCGTGTCCTGTCAGGATTCCGACCGAGCCTACCGTTGTCGGTATATTGGCGTACTCAATGTCATCGTCAAATACGGTGCTCATCTGAGTTACGACGTACAGATGGAGCTTCTTTTCCATTGTTCCGTCCCTCAATACTGTCCGCGCTTGGCGTAAACCTCGTCTATATCGCCGCAGAGAAGGAACGCCTGCTCAGGCAGATCGTCCGCCTCGCCGCCGAGAATTGCCTCGAAGCTGCGGATGGTGTCCTCGAGCTTGACGTATCTGCCCTGCATGCCGGTGAAGTTCTCGGCGACGTGGAAGGGCTGTGAGAGGAAGCGCTGAATACGTCTTGCACGGTTGACCGTTGCACGATCCTCCGGGCCCAGCTCATCCATACCGAGAACTGCGATGATATCCTGCAGCTGTCTGTACTTTTCGAGCACGGCCTGAACTGCACGTGCAGTCTCGTAGTGGCGCTTGCCGAGGATGCTCGGCTCGAGTATACGTGAGGTGGAATCCAGCGGGTCAACAGCCGGGTAAATGCCCAGCTCTGAAATTGAACGAGAAAGAACGGTTGTTGCATCAAGGTGTGCAAATGCCGTTGCAGGTGCAGGGTCTGTCAGGTCGTCAGCAGGGACATATATTGCCTGAACCGATGTGACGGAGCCGTCCTTTGTGGATGTGATACGCTCCTGCAGAGCGCCCATCTCGGTTGCCAGAGTCGGCTGATAACCGACAGCGGAAGGCATACGTCCGAGAAGTGCGGAGACCTCGGAGCCGGCCTGTGTGAATCTGAAGATGTTGTCTATGAACAGCAGAACGTCCTGTCCGCTGCGGTCACGGAAGTCTTCAGCGATGGTAAGGCCGGAAAGCGGAACACGAAGACGTGCCCCTGGCGGCTCGTTCATCTGACCGAATACCAGCGCCGTCTTGTTTATAACGCCGGACTCGTTCATCTCGTTCCAGAGGTCATTGCCCTCACGGCTGCGCTCGCCGACGCCGGCGAATACGGAATAGCCGCCGTGTTCATACGCGACGTTGCGTATAAGCTCCATTATAAGAACGGTCTTGCCGACACCTGCGCCGCCGAAAAGGCCGATCTTACCGCCCTTTGCGTAAGGAGCAAGCAGGTCAACGACTTTTATGCCGGTCTCGAGCATTTCAGTTGCGGGGCGAATATCGGTGAATTCAGGTGCATCACGGTGGATAGGCATACGTCTCTCCGCCTTGACCTCGCCCTTGCCGTCTATCGGCTCACCGACGACGTTGAACATACGGCCAAGGGTGGCCTCGCCGACAGGCATGGTTATGGACGCGCCAGTATCAACTGCGGTTGTGTCGCGGGAAATACCGTCGGTAGAGGCAAGTGCAATGCATCTTACCACACCGCCGCCGACCTGCTGCACGACCTCAAGCGTGACCTTGCTGCCGTTTTCGGGATTTATTTCTATTGCATTATACAGCTCCGGCAGCTGTCCTGCCGGAAATTGAACGTCAACAACAGGGCCTATGACCCTTTTGACGATACCGTTTACCATTTATCCTTTTACCTCCTTATTCTGAGGCTGTTTACATCATGGCGCTGCCGCCCACGATCTCGGAGATCTCTGTGGTAATGGCAGACTGTCTTGCATGGTTGAGCTCAAGCGTGAGCGAGGATATCAGCTCATCCGTATTGTCAGATGCAGCTGTCATTGCCGTCATTCTGGCGGAATGCTCACCCGTGCGTGCCTCAAGCATTACGGCAAACACCGTGTTGCTGATATATAGCTCGACCAGCGAGTCGAGCACGGAGTTTTTGTCCGGTTCGAATATATATTCCTCACCGCCGCTGCCTTCCTCGCCCGCCTGGATGGGCAGAAGGGTCTGTCTTCCGGGGAACTGTGAGAGGACGGATTTGAAGTGCTGGTATATCAGCACAATCTCGTCCGCTTCACCGGAGACATAGAGCTGCTTTAAATATTCCGTCAGCTCGCGGCTGTCCTCTGCTGTCGGGGTGTCGCTTAAATCATCGAACACGCGCTTTATTTCAAGCCCGGTTGCAGCAAAGCTATCCTTGCCCCAGCGTCCGCATACGACAAGGAAGCTCTCTCCGCCGTCATTGGCGATCTGCTCCTCGGCGTAATGCAGAAGTGCGGAATTATACACGCCGCAAAGTCCTCTGTTGCCGACAAAGACAACATAGCAGCGCTTTTTTATCTCATCTCTCGGCCGGAGAAACGGGTTTTCTGAGTCCGAAACCTCGGCCATAAGGTGCGAGAGGATGAAGTGGCTTTTGTCGGAAAAGCTCTTGAGATTTCCGATTGCGACCTGTGTACGGCGTCTCTTCGCCGCTGAGACCATTTTCATGGACTTCGTGATCTGCCTGGTGTTCTCAATGCTTTTTATCCTGTTGCGGATAGCACGCATGTTTGCCATACGTTTCCCCTCCTTCCTTTTTGCTGTTTTTGCTGTGCGGCGGAAGCTGGTTCCGGCCTCCGCCGCGTAATTTCATTTTGACTCTTACAAGTCCGGGCTTAGCCCTTCTTAAACTCCTCTATCGTGGCGCGCAGGCGCTTGAGGCTCTCCTCGCCGAGCTTCTTGCCGCTCATAATCTCGTCATGAAGCTCCGGATAGTGTTTGTTGACATAGGGGATAAGCTCTTTTTCAAACTCTGCAATATCCTCGAGCTCCACATCGTCGGCATAGCCCTCGTTTGCAGCGAAGATAGAAATAACCTGATCCGCCGCATCCATGGGGGAGTTTGTCGGCTGCTTGAGCAGCTCTGTCATTCTGTCGCCGCGGTGCAGCGTATCGCGGGTTGCCTTATCCAGATCCGAACCGAACTGGGAGAAGGCCGCCAGCTCTCTGTACTGTGCCAGGTCCATTCTCAGGCGGCCTGCAACCTGCTTCATTGCGCCGAGCTGAGCACTGCCGCCGACACGGGACACGGAAAGGCCCACGTTGACTGCAGGACGTACGCCCGCGTTGAACAGGTCGGTCTCAAGGAAGATCTGACCATCAGTGATAGAAATGACGTTTGTGGGGATATATGCGGAGATATCACCGGCCTGCGTCTCTATGATAGGCAGGGCGGTCATGCTGCCGCCGCCGAGCTCATCGCTCAGTCTTGCGGCACGCTCAAGAAGTCTGGAGTGCAGATAGAATACATCGCCGGGGTATGCTTCACGTCCTGGCGGGCGGTGGAGCAGCAGAGAGAGCTCACGATAAGCGACAGCCTGTTTGCTCAGGTCATCGTAAATTATAAGCACGTCCTTGCCCTTGTACATAAAATACTCGCCCATTGCAGCACCGGAATACGGTGCGATGTAGAGCATAGGTGCAGGCTCGGACGCGGTGGCGCTGACAACAATGGTGTAATCCATTGCGCCCTGCTCACGCAGCGTGTCGACAAAGCTTGCAACCGTGGACTCCTTCTGACCTATGGCGACATAGATGCAGATCATGTCCTTGCCTTTCTGGTTGAGTATGGTGTCGCGAATAATTGCGGTCTTACCGGTCTGGCGGTCGCCGATGATAAGCTCACGCTGGCCGCGGCCGATAGGAACGAGCGCGTCTATGGCCTTGATACCGGTCTGCATAGGCTCGGAAACGCTCTTTCTCTCGATAACACCGGGGGCCTTATTCTCGATAGGTCTGGTCTCCGTCGTGCGGATTCTGCCCTTGCCGTCGATCGGGCGGCCAAGTGCATCGACAACACGGCCGAGCATGGCCTCGCCGACAGGCACCTCAATGATACGGCCGGTACGGCGAACCTCGTCGCCCTCCTGCACGTTATCGTAATTGCCCAGAAGCACGACACCGACATTGTCCTTTTCAAGGTCCATGACCATGCCGCGCAGATCGCCCTTAAACTCAATCAGCTCGCCGGACATAACGTCGGCAAGACCGGAGACACGGCAGATACCGTCGGACAGGCTGGTGACACGACCGGCCTGATAGGTCTCCATGTCCTTGGGGGCATTCTCGAATTTCTCGTGGAATTTCTTTACGAGATCCTCTTCGTCGTCATCTATCTCCGTTACGGATTTCTTGACGCGCTCAAGCGTGTTGCTGACGGAGCCGTCGTAGAGTGTATCGCCGACTGATACGCGCACGCCGCCGATAAGACCGTCGTTGTGTTCCACGCTGAATTCTACGGCATCCTCGCCGTACTTTTCTGTGATTATCTTCTTTATCTTTGCTGCGGCAGCCTCATCAAGCTCTGCGCTGCCGGTGACGGTAACGTTGAGCTTTTCGCCCGCATCGAGCTTTACCCTGTCGCTCTGCTGGATCTCCAGCTTGCCGGGCAGCTCCTCAATGAAGGCGGCGATAAGCTGCTTTTTCTTTTCGGGCTCTGCCTTGCGCAGCAAACCTGCAGCGGCGTCAGTCAGCTCCTGTGCGGCCTCCGCGTTGAAGCGGCGCTGCATATCATACTTCAGCTGGTCATAGCTGCTCTCGTTGTCTGCCTGTGCAGCTGCGCGCAAGCTCGTCTCGTCGCTGCGTGCGCTCTGTGCCATTGCCTCGGCCTGCTGCTTTGCGTTTTCGATTATCTTGTCGCAGTCCTGCTTGCCGTCGGCATTGAGTGCGGCAAGACCGCTGCGAATTTTCTCGGCGTTCGCCTCAGCCTCCTTCGCGCGTTCAAGCTCTCCGGAGACCTTGTCCTTATAGCCCTTGTAGGCATTGACTACCGGCCCCTTACCGACTTTGTACAGTCCGAAGCCAAGAATGCCGAAGTTTACGAGGTTATAAAATATGTTCCACTCAAACATGTCTCACTCGCCCCTCCTTTCTCATGTTTTACTTTTTTCGCTCATTTATTCATGAGCCTTTCCGCAAGAGTCTGTGCAAGCTCATCCTTATCCTGGTCGAGCTTTGCCCTTGCATCCTTTGCCTGCGCTTCAACCTGGGCACGTGCATCACGGCGATCCTTCGTGCTCTCCGCGGCGAGCTGCTTTACGCATTCATCGTGCAGTCTTCCGTTCTCCTTGCGCCGGGCGGCAAGAATATTCTTTGCCTCCTCACGGCTGGCATCCTTCGACTGCTCGATCTGCTTTTCGCTCTCCTCGAGCTCCGCCTGTGCGGCACGTTCCTTTTCAAGCTCGGCATCCATGCGCGCCTGACGTTCATTCATGAACTTGGTAACGGGCTTAAACAGAAATTTGTTAAGTAAAAACATCAAAAGGAAGAAACTGATTATGGTGAGAACAAGCTCTGATATATTGATGCTCAGCATACGATTCTCCTTTGCCGCTTGTTATTGATACGGCCACGCCCGCAAGCGGTCAGCAGGCAGCCGCGTCATTCTGCCGCGTAATCGGCAGTCGGGAAAATCAGGCGATCTTGGAGACCAGCATGAAAGCGATAAGCAAACCGTAAATGGTCAGTGCTTCCATAAGGCCGAGGGAGAGGATCAGCGTGGAGCGCACATCCTTGGAGCACTCAGGCTGACGTGCGATAGCATCCATAGCCCTTGATGCTGCGAGGCCCTGGCCGATGCCCGGTCCGAGGGTGCTCAGTGCGATGGCCACAGCTGCGGCTATTGCGTAAAGACCGTTTGTAATATCCATTGTATTATCTCCTTTTTTATTTGCTTTTAATTCAATTGCAGTGCGGGAGTTTGCATTGTTATTCTTCCTCTGCGGCTTCCGATATGTAGATGGAAAGCAGCATCGTGAAAACCAGCGCCTGAATCAGGCAGAACAGTAAGGACAGGACGTTCATGAGTATAGGAACAAGTATCGGGAAGATACCGTAAAGCTGCTCCGTAACCATTTCCTCTCCGTACAGGTTGCCGAAAAGACGCAGTGCCAGTGAAAACGGACGCACAAACTGCTCCACTATGGTCAGCGGCAGCATGACGCTTAAAAACGACTTGAGATAGCCGCCTACTCCGCGCTCCTTAACGCCGACCGTGTGAATGGTGAAGAAGCCGATTATTGCAAGTGCCGCTGTCACGGACAGATTTGCTGTCGGTACCTTGAACGCTTTATAATGTCCCGCACCGGGAATTAATCCGGAATAGTTGCTGACGATTATAAAGATGAACAGCGTGGCGAGTACGGGAAAATACTTGCTTGCCACCTTGGGGCCGAGGATGCCCTCATAGTAACCGTGAAGCTTTCCGACTGCCTGCTCCGCTAAGTTCTGCAGGGGACCGGGGACGTCTTTCATGTTACGGGTCGCAAGAATGGACAGCACAACTAAGATTGCCATTATTACCCACATCGTCACGATCGTGCCGGTTATCTCCACAGGTCCGATCGAGAACAGAACGTTGCTCGTTTCCTCCATCTTATCACCTCCGTATATGCTATTTTTTGTGCTTGGTTATACTAACATTTTTTGCGCAAAATTTCAAGCCAAAATTGCGCAAAAAATCAATATCCGGTATATTTTTGTGTTAAAAAGTCCATTTTGCATTAAAAAACACGGCGTATTTTTTTGTTTTTTGTGATTTTAAAAACTATCGTCAACAAAAGTTGACCGAGGGTTGAAAAATTGTTGATTTGAAGATTAAAAAAATCGGGCCGCAGCAGGTATTAACTTCCGCTGCGGTCGGGATAATGCTTAAAATTATTTATGTTTCTGCGGACGCCGGCGGCTGTGAATTTGCCGTTTTTTTCTCCTTGGTCGGAATGGCGAGAACGAGGATGCAGATAGTGATGAGCACGACGCCGAAGGGGCTGCAGATCACCATCTATTTACATCTCAAATTGCTCTGTTGCTCCGAAGCTGTCTTACTTCCGAAAGGCATCGCTTCTCTCGATTTCGGACGAGTATGGCTCCCCGCTTACACATATTCTTAAAAATCAACTAAAAAATTATTTTGATTTGCTTGAAACGTTTGCAAACATACCGTGTATATGCTAATGTAAGGACAACGGTGCGATAGAATTTCGCACTGATTCCGGAGAAAAATATTACTGGAGGAAATAATAATGATTAACTCTATTTACAAAAAATCTCTTGGCGTACTCGCCGCAAAACCGTTCAAGCTCTGGGGTATTTCCCTGCTGAGCATCTTTCTCTGCGCCGTATCCTATATTCTCTTCGGCGTCGTTCCCGGCATCGCATTATGCATCACGCTGCTGCTTGACACCTCGATGACGCTTATTTATCTCAACGGCTTTCTCGGACAGGATGTCAAAGCAGAACAGCTCTTCGGCTGCTTCAGCAGCTGGCACACCGTCGGCCATGTGCTTGGCGGCATGGCTTGGGCGCTGATGTGGACCGTTCTCTGGTCGCTCATCCCCATAGCCGGTATCTACTTCGGCATCAAAAAACTCTACGCATATCGTCTGACTGCGTATATTCTCGTAAAAGAACCGGAGATAAAGGCAACTGAGGCCTGTAAGGTTTCCGAGCAGCGCACTCAGGGCTTTAAGGGAAAGATGTTCCTTGCAGACGTAATCCCGTATCTCGCATACTTCGCAGCATTTCTCCTGCTCACGCTTTTCTCCTCTATCCCCTACCTCGGCGTTCTCTTTGCCCTCGTCCTCTTCGTCGTAAATGTAGCCGTCGCAGTGTTCATGCCCCTCTTCCTCGGCCTCGTGCAGTCTGCATTCTACGTAGAAATCCAGGGTCACAATGAACAGAAGAGCGACAATTACGGATGGTATGAGTGATATGGGAAGGTTATCTTCCCATATATCAGGACATGATCAACGGCATCGGTTCTGATTGTTTTCCCCACACATGCAAAAAATCCTGAAACTTTCGTTTCAGGATTTGTATGGCAGGGGAAGAAGGCTTCGAGCCCTCGGCCTACGGTTCTCGTTCCCCACATTGCTGTTAATTAACGCATTAAAACGATCTTATTTTACCACTTCCCCATCGCATGCGATACGATGGGGAAGTTTTTTGCTTATAATATTAAGATAATGTCTACTGAACAAATGCCGATTTTTTCTGTAGGCAGAAATCGTACAAAAATTGCAAAAACAGGCGCGAAAGGGTACGCTGAATCTTACGCAGATTCAGCACCACAATCGACATGGCAAG
>CAVAPH010000101.1:0-8170 GCA_963590455.1 bacterium
TATATAAAATTCAAGAACAAGCTGGCTTTTAACACGTAAGAGCCGCCTGTTCTTGTTACAATTAATTTTCGGCCAACCAGGCTTTCAGCTGTTGCATATCGTCGAGCACAACATCTGCACCGGCTGCTTCAAGCTCTCCGGGGGCTGCATAACCGTACCGCACACCGACTGCTTTGACGCCGCATTCATGCGCACCATAGATATCATACTTCGTATCTCCTATCAACACGATCTCATCTGGACTTGCGCCCAGCATTTTCATCGCTTGGCGGATTGTGTCGCTTTTTTTATTATTACCGTCTTCCTCCTGCGTACCGCAAACGGCGTCAAAAAGCTTTCTCGCGTCGGCACGTTCGAGTAAAGTTTCCGCAAGGACCTGCGGTTTGAGTGTCGTAACGGCTGTTTTTCTTCCTTCGGCGCGCAAATCACTGAGCAGATCAGTTATGCCCGGGAAAATGCAGCACTCGTACAAGCCCTTCGTGAGATAGCGCTCACGGAAAGCATCCACAAAGCGCTGTGCATCTTCGAGAGGGGCATCGAAATACTCCATATACATATCAAGAAGCGGAGGGCCTGCAAAGCAGCGCAGCTCTTCAAGAGTTGCATCTCTGCCGTATTTGTTCAGAGCATAGCGTGCAGACTTGGTAATTCCCTCAACAGTGTCAAACACTGTTCCGTCGAAGTCAAAAAAAACAAACTTATACATTGGCACTCTCCGTTTTTATATTATAATACGCAGACGCCGCCCGGGTCATCCGTGCGGCGTATTTTGATTATTAAGTTATAAATAATATCAGCAGCAGAAAAATCTGTAGCCGCAGGTAGGACCGAGGCAGGCATTGAGTGCACACATCGTAAGGCAGAGCTTATCTGCGCTCAATCCGAGGCCTCCGGTGTATTGCGTGGAGTAATTGTCATAGAAATCCCCGCCGCTCTCAAGCTGCTGAAGAAGTCTGCGGTACTCTTCGTTGTCAGGCTCAATGTCGACGGCTTTCCTTGCCGCTTCAAGTGCGGCTATCTTATTGCCCATGTACATATTTGCACCGGCGGAGAGGTAGTACCATCTGCCGTCGCGCTCCGGAACGGGAACTCCGGACAGGGCATTGAGTGCCTCTCTGTACATTCCGTTGCGGATATAATTTTTTGCGGCGGTGTACTCGCTGCGCTCTGTCTGTCTGGAGGAGCCGTTAAAATCAGACCAGCCGCCCCATGAACCCCACGGGCCATAGTTTGATCCGCCATAGCTGCTCTGTCCGCCGTACTGCTGTCCGTAGTTCTGCTGAGCAGTACCGTTTTTTATCTGGTCATAGGCGGCATTGATCTCATTCATCTTTTCTGCCGCTTTAGGATCATTCGGATTCAGGTCGGGATGGTACTTTTTCGTCAGATCCCTGTATGCTTTTTTTATTTCTTCATCGGTGGCATCTCTCGATACACCGAGAACCTTATACGGGTCCTGATACATTGAGTTTCCCTTTCTTATCCGAGTATTTTGCGTTGAACTGCTGCCACAGGCCAAAGCAGAGAATGTTCTTCAATAAATCAGCATCCTGCACCAAAGGCAGCTTGTCAAAATAATAAACACAGTCGCTCAAAAGTATCTTGAGTATACTGCGAAAGCGTTCGGCGTTTTCAAGGCCGTAATATCGGCGGAACGGATTGTAGCTGTTATGAAAAGTGTCGCTGTCAAGATCCATGACTGCGTCCATTATATAAATAAAGCGGCCGAGAGCATCACCCATACTGCGAAGTGTTGCGCTCCA
The DNA here is from genome assembly GCA_963590455.1 of bacterium. Classification (GTDB taxonomy): domain Bacteria; phylum Bacillota; class Clostridia; order Oscillospirales; family Oscillospiraceae; genus Limivicinus. The sequence continues at coordinate 1,764 of CAVAPH010000101.1, forward strand.
TCTGTCCTCTTTATACACCAGAGCTTCAGCCATCAGCATGCCAAAGGTCGCCGCCGCCGAATCGGCATTCTCGTCGTGCGCGTTCTCAAGCTCTTTCAGGCTTGCTATCGAATTCTCCATTGCAGCGTGCTGCCTCGGATATTTCTCAGCAAGAGCGAGATAAGCCTTTTTCAGGGCTGCCGCCTCCGCAAGTGACACAAAGCTCGTGTCATCCTGCCAGTTGTCCATGCATTTGAGATAGGCAAGCATAACGTTCATGTCAGCCGCATAATCCGTCATCTCGCTTGCCCACCAGTCATGCGGCTTTGTAGGATGTGCGATGCATCTAAGCTGCCCTGAAGTTTCCTCCGGCTCATAAAGTGAGCCGAGAAGCAGCACGGCGAAGGTCAAATCATAATTAAGCGTAAGACGTGAAAGCTCACCGTGGCGCTGCTTGAGCGCTCTGCAAAGCCCGCAGTAGCAGGCGCGGTAACGTGCGGACTGTTCCTCTGTCAGCAGCCCTGGCTGGGCTGCAAGATAACCGAACATATCAGGTTTTTCCGAAGAACGAGGTTCCGCACTTGCGGCAGACTATTTTCACCTTACCGCGATGGCGCGGGACACGCAAACTGGTGTGACAGCTGGGGCAGGTAAAAAATTTATAATCTTTACGCTGTACCCAACGTTCCTTCCGCAGGCGAAGGGCAGCTTGAAATTTATATTTCAGGCGCATATACTTGCCGTTTTCCTCTCTGCGCCTGTAGACGTTTTTGGAAAAGATGCGGAAGTAGATGTAAATCAGCAGCACAAATACTATCGGATATAAGACACTGCCGACACTGTTTTTGAAAATGGATGCCAGAAGCAGCAAAACGACATCGACCACAAGAAGGAACATGTTAAACTGGTCGTTCCCGTTTCTGCCTGCCATGAATCTTGCGAGACGTTCTCTCATTAGCTCACCTTTTGCATTAATAGGAAACGATGAACATTACAGCATCAGCTGTCAGGTACTTTTCACTGCACCCTGTTCATCGAATCCTTGGTTTTCTAATGTTAGATTTTATCACACTGTGACGACAATACATCACGAAATTGTTAACTGTTGCATTTTGATGTCAACGTCCGCAGCGTCTCGCTTCAAGTGACAGTTCCACTACTTTTTCGCACAGCTCAGCATAGCTCATACCGGCAACTTTCGCTGCGCGTGGAATAAGGCTGTTCGGTGTCATTCCCGGGAGAGTGTTTACCTCAAGGCACCAGGCGCGCCCCTGTGCATCGAGTATAAAATCAGTGCGTGAATACACAGACAGTCCAAGTGCATGATGGAAGCGCAGTGCAGCCTCACCGACGAGCTTTTGCTCATCCGGCGTTAGATCCGCGGGGCAAATCTCGCGTGCAGCTTCACTTCCGCTCTGGTATTTTGCAACGTAGTCAAACCGGCCGCTCGGCGATACGATCTCAATAGGGCTTAAATATTTATCATCGAGCACAGGCACTGTTATTTCACGGCCGATAATTTTTTCCTCGACAACCGCACGATTTGAATACTTAAGCACCTCTGCAAGTCCTTCGGCAATTTTTTCACGCGTCTCGCATATTACGACGCCAATCGAGGAGCCGCCGTTAACCGCCTTTATCACGCAGGGAACCGGCAATTCTTCGACGAGAGTTGGAATGTCCTGCTCCGCGTAGATTATCTCACGCCATGCAGGGGTACGCACGCCAGCGCTCTCCATTATGCGTTTTGCAACTGCCTTATCCATCGCCATAGCACTGCTGAGCGTGTCGGAGCCTGTATACGGTACTCCGAGCAGATCGAGAGTTGCCTGTATTTTTCCGTCTTCACCGTCAGCGCCGTGCAGTCCGAGGAAAACACAGTCTGCAAGCTTACAAATCTCCAGCACGTTCTTTCCGAGGCGGCTGGGGCCCTTCATCTTGCGAGAGGCCTTTACAGCTTCGAGATCAGGTGCCGTCTTCTCTATGGCAACATTGCCGCAGAAGCCATCCGGCACATCAAACGCATCTTCGAGCTTTCCATCATAATCTTCAAGTCCAAGATACATATCGACAAATATCGCTTTATGGCCGAGGCTTCTGAGTGCTTTGCATACAGACGTGCTCGTCACAAGCGCAACGTGCCGCTCCGTACTGATGCCGCCGCCCAAAACTACAATTTTCATGCTTTGCTTATCCTTCTTTATTTATACGAGATTTATACAAGTTTATATAATCAGCACTGCTTCATAACACGGATGAAGAACTCTACCGCGTGCTCGATTGTCTCAAGTCTGATGTGCTCATCGTTGCCATGAATAGTGTGGCGCTCCTCTGCTGTGAGATCCATTGCCGAGAAGCGATATACTCTGTCGCTTATCTTGCCGTAATGGCGGCTGTCAGAGCACTGTACCATGAGGTAAGGCGCAACAATGCAGCCCTTCCATGTGCCCTTAACAGCATTAACAACGCGCTCCCATCCGGCACAATCGGTGCTGGAAATTCTGCTAGGCTCCATATGCTGGCCGACAGTGAGTTTAACGTCCGGATCATTCACGACGGAGCGTATATACTCAACAGCATAATCCACGGAATCTTCGGGATTGAGACGGAGATTGGAAACCATGGATGCAGACGGCGGGATAACGTTCGGGGCCTTGCTGCCGCTCATCTGAGTAAATGCAACCGTGGTACGGAAAAGTGCATTGAGCTCTCCCCCGCTCTTGCGGCAGACAGAGTCAAGCACGCCGCTAAAGCACCAGAGGTTTGCAAAAATCATTCGATACAGGAAGCTTGAACGTCTGCCGAGTACGTCGCACATTTCAAGCACAGGCTTTGTGGAGTGAGCCTTGAAGGGATGCGCTTCAACCTTTGTGCAGGCCATGGAGAGCTTGCCGACGGGAGTATGAGGAGCCGGTGCTGAAGCATGTCCGCCGTCGGAGTTGACGGAGTACTCAAGATTGAGCATGCCCTTCTCGGCGATGCCTATAAGGCCGCAAGCTTCTTTGACGCCCGGGAATATATCTTGAACGACAGCGCCGCCCTCATCGACAACCATCTCAGGCTCTATACCCTGCTGCTCAAAATAGTCGACTATATGCACAGCACCCAGTCCGTTGACCTCTTCGCCGCCGGAGAACGCAAAGTATATGTCGTTTTCAGGCGTAAAGCCCTGCTTGATAAGATTTTCCGCTGCGGAGAGAATACCGTTGAAGGTGACCTTGGTATCAAGTGTTCCGCGGCCCCACATAACGCCGTCAACGAGCTCAGCGTCAAATGCAGGATGCGTCCAGTTCTCTTCTTCTACAGGCACGACATCATAGTGCGCCATAAGCACAGCAGGCTTGCCGTCGCCCTTGCCCTTCCAATGGAACAGCAGGCCTCTGTCATCAAAGCGCTGCATAGGGCAGGTTTCAACAACATGCGGATAGAGCGTCGGCAGCTTGCCGATGAGCTTTTCAAACTCTGCATCATCCTCAAGTGCATGATCATAGCTTGAGACCGTACGGCACTTGACGAGCTCAGCCAGCGCATCAACAGCGGCCGCGCGGTCAAATTCGACCTCTTCAAATTCCTGTTTGCCTTCGTCCTTCGGCTTGAACATTGCCGCGCGAATTAAAATAACCGCAAGGAATACAACAACCATCGCAAGAATAATCCAACCAATCATGATTCTGTTCCTCCTGTTCAGTCAAGTACATGTTTCTTATAGAGTATGCGTGAAACGCCAATTGTAAACAGCACGCCGACCGGCACCATGATGCCGACCGTTGATGCATTGAGCGCAGGCACTGCGATAAACAACACCAGCATGAGTATAACAGGTGCGACTGCAATTTTCCAGTTCTTCGACACAAATACAACGCCGAGACCGCCGAAGAGGGCAGGCAGAATCTGCGCAAATGCCGGTGCAAGAACAGGCGCATCGAGTATCGGGGTAAGCGGAGTTATAAGTATGACGCCAATGATTATTATAAGTGTCGTCACAATGCTGGACACTGCAATGGCGATAGTCGAAACTATTTCTCCCTCTTCAGTGCGAATGTTTACGTCAGCCTGCTCCAAAGCGTTGAGTGCGACAGGCAGCTTGAGGTTTGAAATATTTCCGGTGACAAAGCTCAGGTATGATCCGCCCGCGCCGAGCATTGGCACATAGGTAAATGTCTCAACAACGGCAACAGCCCAGTACATCGGTGCTGTGGCAATAAGGCCCATCAGTAGACCGTGCCAGTCGGGCAGGACACCGAATATTACGCCGACAAGTATCGGGTACATAAACAGTGCCACCATCATGGAGAGATTCCAGATACGTCCGTCTCTGTGGACGGAGTCGAGATATGTCATTTCTTTTTTCATACTGTACACCTCCTGATCAGGACAGCCATGCAGTTATCGGAATTGCGCTTGCCATGCCTGCAATGAGACTTATCGGCAGTGCATAGTCACCGATCCAGCGCCATTTGTACTTCTTGACAAGCAGTCCCGCAACGCACATTACAAGCGCCGACACCAGCATAACCAGCGGCGGGATAAGTCCGGAAAGATTGCCGGAGAAAACAGAGGCAAAATCGCAGAAGACGTAACCAAGGAAGGCTGAAATCATACCGATGAACATGGACGCCGAGAAAATCTCGCCCCACTTTTTATCACGGTTTTCCATGTTGATCATGCCGCTCTGCAGTTTCTTTGCAACCAGAGGCACGAGCCATATACCAACCATAATGCTGAGCGTCATAACCCATGCGATGGTGACATACTGCTGGGCTGTGAGTGCATCGACCTGACCGAAAACAAGGCCCATGGCACTCTCTGCATTGGATGCAGCAATGGTCTCATATGAGAGAGAACCAACAACGCTAAGTCTCAGCCAGGGCAGCGGAACGCCGAGGTCCTTGGCAAGTGTAATAACGCTGATTACTATTGCGACTGCCGGAGCAATGGTAAAAATCGCCGCCGTTCTCGCAATGCGCTTGAGCTTGCTCTTCTCCATGCCGATTGCTATGCCACGCCGCCATGCCTTGACCAGGAAAAAGACTGACTGAGCAATGACCGCAGCGATAATCAAACCGGCGATGACAAAGAGTATGGGGCTGTTGACATTGAATTCCATACTTTTTCTCTCCTTAATTATACTTTTATGTAAACTATATTATGTAGATCTGGCATGCTTACATGATCACACTACCTGGAAAATATAGAACTTAAGATAATCCGTCTCGGGGACATTCCACAAGATCGGATGGTCAGGCGCCTGCTGGCGGGCTTCTATCTGCTTGAGCTCTACTCCAGCATCAAATGCAGCCTCCCGGAGCATATCACGGAAAAGGCTGTCCTGCATAAAATGACTGCAGGATGCGGTTGCAAGGTATCCGCCCCTCGGCAGAAGCTTGAGCGCACGGAGATTTATTTCTTTATAGCCGCGCTTGGCACTGCCAACAGTTTTGCGTGATTTAGTAAACGCAGGCGGGTCAAGAATAATCAGATCATACGGCTTGCCGCCGGCCGCTTCCATTCTCAGGAGGAGTTCGAAGACGTCGTCAGCAATGAAGTCCATCTTGCCTTCAAGCCCATTGCGCGCAGCATTGGCACGCGCCATATCAACAGCGCTTTCCGACACATCAACCGCTGTTACATGAGTTGCCCCGCCCATGGCGGCATTAAGTGCAAAAGATCCGGTATGCGTGAAACAGTCAAGCACACGTTTGCCCTTTGCAATTTTGGCAATGGCAAGGCGATTATATTTCTGATCGAGAAAGAAGCCGGTTTTCTGTCCGTTTTCGACATCGACGTTATAATATATACCGTTCTCGCATATCTCGGTAATGGGTGAATCGGGGTGAGTGTCTCCGTACCAGCCCTTATACTGCGGCAAGCCCTCAAGTGCGCGTATTGCTACATCATTGCGCTCGAAAATACCATCTATCTGCTGCCCGTCGGAGCGCAAAACGTCTGCAATTATCGGAAAAAGCATGTCTTTTATGCGCTCAATGCCGATGGAGAGGGTCTGCACGGATAGTATTCCGGAAAAGCGATCTACGGTCAGGCCGGGGAATCCGTCCGCTTCGCCGAAAATAACGCGGCAGCATGAGATATCATCGCCCATAACGGTTTTGCGATAATCCCAGGCATACTTTACGCGGCGGCGCCAGAATGCTTCATCAAAAGTATCATTGGCATTGCGAGATACAAGCCGCACACGTATCTTACTGCTGCGGCTGAAGAAGCCCGTGCCGAGGTATTTGCCTTTTTCGCTCACGGCATCGACAAGAGTGCCGTTTTCTGCGTCCTCTGCGCCGGAGATAACCTCCGCCTCATATATCCAGGGATGTCCCTGCTCGACCCACCGCGTTCCCTTAGCCGTAACCGTAACACGTGGGAATTGACGTTCTGCTTTCATATGCCCACCTTATTTTCAGGAAATATAATAACAA
>CAVAPH010000102.1:0-7947 GCA_963590455.1 bacterium
GCTCAGTTAGGCATCCGCTGGATGTCTGCTTTGCTATGCCCTTTTTGAACCGCCTACCTTTTCACCACTCCATGCATTTTTGGCTTGACTTTTAATAGTTTGTCTTTTGCAAACGGTAAATTTATATTCGTTGATTTATTACGGTTCAACTATGGCTCCCGTTGAAAACTGTGTCAGATCGAATTTGCCGTTTGAATATACTACAAAGGCTGTTATGTTGTAATCCCCTTTGATGTAACGTTCGGTTGCCGTGGAGGGGAAGCCGACCTCCGGGTCGGTGAGGCACGCGAGGTGGCCGTCAGTGAATAAGTAATTGCCGTTATCGTCCCTCCGCAGTATGCATGAAGAAGAAGTTGTGCAAATACCCTTATATGTATCGACGCCGTACGCGTTGATATCATACCCTAGATTAAATCTGGTATAACCGGTTGAAACACTGCCTAACACGCTGCCGTATTCCGTTTCTGTCAAAATAACCTGACCGCCGTTTACCTCGGTAGTAATATACTCACGCATCAGGCGCTGCTTTTCCTCCAGTGTCAGCACGGCACATGTGTAGCTGCCGTCTGCCTGAGGCTCGAATACAGCAAGCTCTTCTACATAAGCACAACATTCGGTTCCGACTGATACGTCAGAAGCAAACAGAAGCTCATTTACACCGTCATGGTCCAGATCCGCCCATTCCAAGTACTTCGGGTAGCGCTGCAGCCAACGACATTTAAAACGCTGCACCATATCGGACTGAACGAGATAAATATAATTGCCGTTCTCAAAATTTATACCCTCGATGGAGTTGTTCCCGTATATCGCAATTGCACCGTCCTCCGTCGATGCGAGATAACGAAATCCGTCATCCTCCGAGCGCGGATCACCGTACTGCGCCATGAATGACTGCATATCCATTGTGAATTCGCCCTCTATATTACTCGTGCTGCCTGACTGCAAGCCCGTCGAGAAAAGCGTGCCGTCTGGGGAATTGCGCAATGCCTCCTCAACTGCGTCGATATTTATCCAGATTGCCGGCCGAACGCAGATAGAATTGCACTCCACAGCCTCGCCTACTCTCATGATCAAGCCGCTGAGCATGCCGCCCTCTATATATGCCGCCGTATCCTGGGAAAATCCCGGACTGCGCAGCCACCAGCGCCCATAATTATTCTCGCCGCACGATGCCCCCTGCTGCTTTGCGTATTCAGTGACTGTCGCCCTGCGTGACTTCATGTCGGGGAGGTATTTTTTGACTTCATTTATCGAGAGGAGAAACACACCGTCATTCGTATTGTCACCGCCGTCTGCCTTCGTGTACCCGTCTGATGTACTGTTATAGATATACCACAAGAATCCGTACGGGTCGCCGTTAAATGCGGTATCAACAAAATCATTGTTGAGCCATTCACGGATCTCGGAGTCGGCCCAGGTTACGTTGTCACCATAGCTGTCGTAGGGAAGTGCGTCAATGCAGTAATCGCACAGCAGCAGCATTCTCTCTTCGGTGATATCCAGCACCGTCCATTCAAGCGTCTCTTTCCCGTCATAAACATCGCCGTCAATCTCGTAGCTGCCGAAGTGCACACTGTCGCCGACATCGATATCAAGATTATCCGCCGCGGCGTATACGGCGGATGAAGAGAGCGTGCTTAGTATAATTACTGCCGTGAGCAGAGTTTTGAAAAGCTTCTTCATTGTGTTTTTACTCCTTTCGGCAGGCAGAACACGGTTAATCATTTGCTACTGCCTTAGATTATAAACAATACACTGCATTCCCGTCAAGCTCGTATACAGTCTCGAGCTGTCCCGCTTTTGGGTGGCTGCTAATATATACTACACGGATAAGCGCGTTTCGTTACCGAAAACGGCGGAATTTTTGTACATTTCTCCCCGGTTTCACAGAAATCGAGCTGTTGACGGGAGGCGCGGCAGCGCTTATAATATTAGGTCAGTATGAATTGCGTTTTGCAAGTTTTTTATGAATCGGAGAGCGATTTAAGTGAGATTATATAATGCGGGAAAATGTGATGTTGCCGTAATCGGAGCGGGGCATGCGGGTATAGAAGCTGCGCTCGCCTCTGCACGGCTCGGGCTGGACACAGTTTGCTTCACGGTCAATCTGGATTCCGTCGGCAACATGCCCTGCAACCCCGCAATAGGCGGCACCGGCAAAGGTCACCTTGTGCGTGAGCTGGACGCGCTGGGCGGAGAAATGGCTAAGGCTGCCGACCGCGCATGCATACAGTACAGAATGCTCAACCTCGGCAAGGGGCCGGCAGTGCACTCCCTGCGCGCGCAGGCCGACAGGCGGCGTTATCAGGAAGTAATGAAGCACACACTGGAGCTTCAGGAAAATCTGCGTGTAAAGCAGGCAGAAATTATAGATATAGGCGTTGAGGACGGCAAAGTCGTCTCCGTGACGACGCACACGGGCGCCGTATATGCCTGCCGTGCCTGCGTGATTGCGACGGGCACATATCTTGACGGGCGCACCATAGTCGGTGAAGTCCTGCGCTCCTCCGGTCCGGATGGGCTTGCCCCGTCTGTTGCACTGGCACCGAGGCTGAAAGAGCTGGGGCTGTCGATGCGCCGCTTTAAAACCGGCACACCGCCGCGTGTGAATGCGCGAACCGTGGATTTTTCAAAAATGGAGCTTCAGCCCGGCGATGCGGATCCTGAGCCGTTTTCGTTCTCATCCGAGACCGTGCCGGTAAACTCCGCCGTGTGCTATCTCACCTACACAAATCAGCGCACACATGATATAATCCGCGCCAATCTTGACCGCAGCCCGATCTACTCCGGCGTTATTGAGGGCATAGGTCCTCGCTATTGCCCCAGCATTGAGACCAAGGTCATGACATTTAAAGATAAGCCGCGCCATCAGCTCTTTGTCGAGCCGATGGGTCTGAGCACTGAGGAATTATATATACAGGGCTTTTCTTCATCGATGCCGGAGGAGGTGCAGATAGAGATGCTGCACACGATCCCGGGGCTGGAGCATGCGGAGATGACGCGCTGCGCCTACGCTATAGAATATGACTGCGTAGACCCGACCGAGCTTTACGCAACTCTTGAATGCAAGAAGATCTCCGGTCTGTACGGCGCGGGACAGTTCAACGGCTCCTCAGGATATGAGGAGGCCGCAGTGCAGGGCTTTGTTGCAGGCGTCAATGCCGCGCTTAAGCTCAAGGGTGAGGAGCCGATGATACTCCGACGCACCGACGGGTATATAGGCACGCTGATAGATGATCTTGTCACCAAGGGCACGAATGAACCCTATCGCATGATGACCTCCCGCAGCGAATACAGGCTGCTGCACAGGCAGGACAATGCCGACAGGCGTCTGAGCGGGATAGGCCACCGCATCGGGCTTGTGTCCGATGAGCGTCTGGCACAGGTCGAGGCGAAGTACGCCGCAGTGGACAAGGAGCTCGACCGCCTTTCAAATACGCACATTGCCCCGTCCGAGGCACTCAATGCCATGCTTGAATCACACGGAACGGCGCCGGTTACAACGGGGATTTCGCTGTCAGAGCTTATACGCCGCCCGCAGGTGAGCTATAACGACACAGCTCCGTTTGATCCCGCACGTCCCGCTCTTCCGAGAGCAATTGCGGCGCAGGCTGAGATAAGGCTGAAGTATGACGGGTATATACGCCGCCAGCTGCGCGACGTTGAGGAGTTCACCCGCATGGAGGAGCGCCCCATCCCGCCGGATATAGATTATGACGATATAGCCGGTCTGCGCATAGAGGCGCGGGAAAAGCTCAAGAAAATCCGCCCGGTGAGCTTCGGACAGGCGAGCCGCATCTCGGGCGTATCACCGGCAGATGTGTCGGTGCTGATGATTTACACCGACAGCCGAGGTAAGAAATGAAAAGAGTTGTACTTGGCTTCTCCGGCGGCGTTGACTCCGCCGTCTGCGCAGTCTTGCTCAAGCGCGCGGGCTGGGAGGTCTTCGGACTGTACATGGATAACACAGATGAGGCATCGCTTAATGACGCAGTGAGAACGGCGGAGTTCGTCGGGATCCCGCTGGAGGTCGTCGATGTGCGGAAATCTCTTGAGGAGCGGGTTTGCCGCCCGTTTACGGAGTGTTATCTGCGCGGAGAGACGCCTAACCCCTGCATCATATGCAATCCGACGCTGAAGTTTAAAACTCTCGTTGCCGCGGCAGATCGCCTTGACGCCGAAAATATTGCAACAGGGCACTACGCCTATGCCGAAAACGGTGCGATATATAAAGGCCGCCCGTCGAACGACCAGAGCTATATGCTCTGCCGCCTCACACGTGAGCAGGCGGCAAGGGTTGTCTTCCCGCTCGGCAAATATGAGAAGACTCAGACGCGCGCAATGGCAGAGGAGTTTGAGCTTCCCGTTGCGCACAAGGGTGACAGCATGGAGATATGCTTTATCCCGGATAAAGATTATGTTTCATGGCTTCAAAATCGCACTGAACTCCCCGGCCCCGGCAATTTCGTGCTGCACGGTGAAATCGTCGGTCAGCATGAGGGCATATGCAAATATACCGTCGGCCAGCGCCGTGCGGGTCTTATAGACGAACGCAAGGTGTATATCTCGCGCATAGATGTCGCGACGAACACGATAGAGCTTGCCTTCTGGGATGAGCTTTTCAAGACACAGGTCACGGCGAGAGATTTCAGCTGGCTTATCGACAGGCCGACGCAGCCCATTCGTGCAAGCGTGCGCGTGCGCCACACGAAATGGGAAAACCCGCCCTGCACGGTATATGTTGAAGGCGATACCGTCCGTATAGAGTGCGATGAGCCGGTACGTGCACCGGCCGCAGGTCAGTCTGCGGTGCTGTATGACGGTGACAGGCTTCTCGGCGGCGGGTTTATCACAGCGGACGCAAAATAATATATTAAATCCGTGCAAAGGCTTGATATGCCTGATGATTTTAAATTTTATTTAAGCGTGGATTTATATAATATACAGCACAATCAAACCACAGCGATATTAAATGCAAACAGGAGGGATTACCCATGAACGATAGTGTATACGAAATTCTCAGCACAATATCCGAAGCGGAGAAAGCCGCGGCAGGGCTCATGCTGCATGCCCAGGGAACTCTGGCTGAGATCAAGACCAGCCGGCGCGATGTAGTCACGGAGTATGACAGGCGCGTACAGCAGATGCTCGTCAGACGTCTGCGCGACGCCGTACCGGAGGCACACTTCTTCTGCGAGGAGAAAAACGTGCAGGAGAATCTGAAGGCTGAGCATGTTTTCATCATAGATCCGATTGACGGGACAATGAACTTTGTCCACAACATGCACCACAGCTGCATATCCGTGGCATATATGAGCTACGGCGTCATCCTCGCCGCATCTGTCTACAACCCGTACACCGATGAGATGTTCACTGCGGCAAAGGGCAGCGGCGCATTTATTAACGGCCGCCCCATCCGTGTGGAAAACAACCCGCTGAGCGACTCTCTCTTCTGCCTGGGCAGCGCTCCCTATGAGCCGCAGCTTGCCGACGAGACCTTCCGCCTCGCCCGCATCGCCTATGACGCAAGCCTTGACCTGCGCCGCTTCGCTTCGGCAGAGCTGGATCTGTGCGCAGTCGCCGCAGGCAGAGCGGGATTGTATTTTGAACTCTCCGTATCCTTCTGGGATTACGCAGCGGGCTCTCTCATACTCACCGAGGCCGGCGGTGTCTGCTCCACAATTGACGGGGCATCATTGCCGCTCGACGGGCGCAAGACCAGCATTCTCGCAGGCAACCGCCAGGCATATAAAGACTTTGCCGCGCTTATCGCACCTGTTAAGGAAGAAAAATAATTTTGCAAAGCATAAAATCTCCCCTTGTATTTTCAAGGGGAGTTGTCATGTAATAATATTTTCAGGGAGAATTGCCGATTATGGAACTCAAGCTTGACCGGGCTGCACCGGCTGTATATAAAGACTGCGTCACATCAACAAACACGCTCCTTAAGGGTCTCGCTGCATCCGGGCTGGCAGACGGCTTCACGCTTGCCGCCGCGAAGCAGACCTCAGGCCGCGGCAGGCTCGGGCGCAGCTTTGAATCGCCGGAGGGCGGGCTGTACATGTCAATGCTGCTCTATCCCGGCCGGGATCTTCAGCGCGCCGCAACGCTCACTCCCTGCGCCGCTGTCGCCGTGTGCCGCGCGATCAACAGTGTGTGCGGAGTAATGCCGCAGATAAAGTGGCCGAACGATCTGCAACTTGACGGCAAGAAGCTCTGCGGCATACTCACCGAGGCATCGAGCGTGCGCGGAAGGGCATATGTAGTCATCGGCATCGGCATAAATCTCAACACGGAGATATCAACGCTCCCGGCCCCGCTGTGCGAAACCGCGGTGTCTCTGGCTGATTACACGGGCAAAAAGTTCGACAACATCGAGCTTGCAACTGCGATCATCAATGAGCTTGACAAGATGTACGCCGAATGGAAGAATGACAGTACATGCTGCCTTGCGGAGTACCGCAGTCTCTGCGCAAGCATAGGGCACAGCGTCACGCTCATTCAGGGAGATAACCGCCGTGCAGCATTCATACGCGACGTTGACGAGAACTATGCCCTTATTGCAGATATAAACGGCGAAGAGGAGCATATCAGCATGGGTGAGATAAGCCTTCGTGACGCCTGAGTTTTGCGAGAAAATTTTACGCTTTTATTGCCGGTTTTGCACTTGATGTACGCCGAGGCATATGTTATACTGACACGCTAATCAGATCTTAATGCGGAGCTGCGGATTTATGGATAAAAAACGTCCCTCTTTTAATATTTTCAACATACAGTATGCACTGTCGCAGGGGCTGTACTGGATGGGCTTTTGCTGCTGCGTCGCCTTTACGGTGGTGTACCTGCAGGGACGCGGTTACACAAACTCGCTCATCGGCGTGCTTATCGCGCTGGGCAATCTGGTAGGCGTATTGCTCGCACCGGTTCTGGCAACTTATGTGGACAAAGTCGGGCGTCACGGGCTGTTTTGCTCTCTTGCAGGGCTTATGATTGCGCAGCTCGTTTTCCAGATTGTCTTTATGCTCATCCCGGGGCAGAATATTATAATTCTCGCGGCTTATATGCTGTACATCGCCTTTGTAAATGCGGGCGGCGGACTTGTCACCCAGCTGAGCACGGAACTCTCTGACGCCTGCGGTTCGGTGGACTTCGGCGTAGGGCGTGGAACGGGCTCTCTCTTCTTCGCTGTAACATCTGCCGTGGTCGGCGTGCTGCTGGAGAATGTCGGTACAGAGCTTCTGCCCTATATATCCGGTGTGAACCTCATCTGCCAGATACTTCTGCTGAATCTTATCGCGCATGAGCTCAAGCAATTCCCCGCTCCCTCGTATTCAGGCGAGGTATGTGCCGCAGAATCATCGACTTTGGGTGAATTTTTAAGAAACAACAAGCGCTTTTGCTTTATGATGCTCGGCGCAATGCTCATGTATATCTCGCATAACCTCGTCACAAGCTTTCTTATCAACCCCGTGCGTGCCGTCGGCGGAACTACCTCTGACATGGGCACTCTCAACGGATTCATGGCACTGGTGGAGTTCCCGATGATGATGCTCTACGACAGGCTCACACGCCGCAGCCGCATAGATCCGCCGCTCGGCATGTGCATAGGCTCTGCGTTCTTCGTTCTAAAGGGCCTTGCTTTCGCGCTTGCCGGCAGTGTGACCGCAATGTATTTTGCAAGCCTGCTGCAGCCGTTCTCATACGCCGTTATAACAATAGCCTCCGTGCGTTATGTTGTCCGCTACATCTCTCCGCGCGATGCCGCAAAGGGTCAGTCCGTCACCTACGGCGTGACAACTCTCGCCTCCGTGTTCTCCGGCCTCCTCGGCGGCGTGATGTACGATCATTTTCCCGCGCGTACAGTCCTCTTAGCAGGCGCCGCCACCGCCGCCCTCGGTGCCGTAGCCGTCTTCGTCTTCTCCAAACCGGAGTGCAGAGACGGGGAAG
>CAVAPH010000103.1:0-6545 GCA_963590455.1 bacterium
TTTGCAAATATCGCGGCGAGATCTTCTGCGTGCATGAGGCCCATGGATACCTTGTGTGCGGCACCGCTGTGATGGGCATCTATTGTTTCGCGCCCGGCACCATGTGCTACGGTGAGTGTGCCGCCGGCAGAGAGCATAGAGGAGAGGCGTGCAATCAGACGCTCCGGCTGCGGAAAATGCGGGAATGCATTATATATTACAATTGCATCATAGTTGCAGCCAACGTCTTCAGTTTCAATATCACCGCAGACAAAATTAACATTCGGCTGAGTGAATTTGCCTTTTGCGATCTTAATCATTTCCGGTGAAATATCTATTCCGGTGACACTGCCGACATCTCGCGCCAGATAGTCCGGAATGAGTACACCGGTGCCGCAGGCAACATCAAGAATGCGCTTGCCCGGACCAACGCAGGCATTGTCGAGTATGATATTTATTTTCTCATCACTGCGTATCATTTCGGCATCCCAGGTCGGCGCGCAGCTGTTAAAAAATTCAACGACGTCTTTTTTCGTTATCATGGTATGATTCTATCCGCCTTTCTGCAGTATTCGTAAAGAGCATGAATGTTCAGGAAAAGAAAGACTCTGTATCGATTTTCTGGTATCCGCCGAAGCTTGAGCCGCACGCAAAAATTTCGTCAGCAAGCTCCTGACCAAGAAACAGCTTTGTGACCTCATTTGTCTTTTCAGTCATATCAATGTCTTCAAACAGATCAGGATATACGGACTTTGCAATAAACCATGTGTTGATCAGGGCTATCTCAAAGTTGGTATAATATGCGTTATACGCCATTTCGAGATAAACCTCTCCGGTCTGCCAAGCCTTGCAGGAGTCGAACATGGTGGGATCTTCAGCATAGAGCGGCTGAATGTTTTTTACGGCGGCGGCATCCATTATGATAACATCCATGTCATCACCCAAAGCCACAAATTTTTCCTCTTCAATGGCCTGTATGCCGTCTTTGTCAAGATCGTTCACGACGTTGCGGATATTAGCGACGTTGAAAGAAATATAATTCTGCGCGGTCATAAGTTGGTTTGTAGTGCCCCAGTTTCCAAGTCCGCATACATATACACCGGGCTTGTCTTCGCTACTTACCTCTGCTGTGCGTGCAGAGATTTCAGCGGCCTCGGCATCCACGAAGCTGACTATCTCTGCGGCCCTGTCTTCGCGGCTGAATATTTTGCCGAGCAGCTCTGCACTGCCTTTGAACGCATCGTCGAACACACCATTTTTGCCTGTCTTGAGAGTTATTACCGGGACGCCGAGCTGCTCCTGCAGCGCATTTTCCTTGTCAACGTCTTCATATTCGGAAATTACAATGTCAGGATTGCAGGACAGTATTTTCTCTGCTTCGGCTGCCTGCGCATTAGGTCCGCCAACGCCGCAGGAGGGGAGAGATGAGAATACGTCTCCGTATGCAAGAACATACGGGCGGGCGACAGAGTCAAACATCTTTGGACGGTCAGAGAGACTTGTGTTGTCTATGTCTTCAACGCCGCAGAGAAGCGAGGTATCGCCTATATAGCTGTACATTCTCAATGCGCCGGCGCCTATGCACACAACGCGGGAATAGCTCCCCGGTGTTACGGTGACTTCGCGGCCTATCATATCCGTTATGATTATCTCCGTACTTCCATCTGATGAAGTCTCAGCAGCAGTTGAAGATGAGCCGGTATCCGCACTGCAGGCGCACAGTGACAGCAGCATTATTGCGGCCAGCACCAGCGCGATAATTTTCTTAGCTTTCATATTGTTTCCCCCCGAGAATTATTTTCTTTCCTTCATGCTCTATAATTTTTGCGTTAATATCGAATACGTCTTTTATTATTTCCGGGGTAAAAATGTCTTTGCCACCGGAATATTTCACTGCACCGTCCTTAAGAAAATAGAACCTGTCTCCAAAGTACACGGCCTGATTAAGGTCATGCAGCGACGAGAGAATGGCGATGTTTTTCTCACGTGCGAGCTTTTTTGCCTCCTCGATGATAAGCTCCTCATTGGCAATATCGAGATTACCGGTCGGTTCGTCAAATATCAACAGCTTTGGTGATTGAGCGAGTGCGCGTGCGATGGCAATCTTCTGCTTTTCACCGCCGGAAAGATTTTCAGCGTTTCTGTAGGCAAAATCCTCTAATTGCATATCTGCAATAATCTCGTCAACCACGGCGTAGTCTTCCTTACCGGCACGAAGACCGAAGTAGCTGATGCGACCCATGAGTATTGAATCATAGACTGAAAGTGAACCAAAGTGTATATGCTGCGGCACATAAGCAATCAGCCGCGCACGTTCATTGCGTGAAAGCTCAGCTATGTCCACTCCGTCAAAAAGTATTTTGCCGCTCTCCGGTTTGTCTATACCGAGTATGTTTTTAAAGAGCGTTGTCTTGCCGGAACCATTTTTCCCGAGAAGAATTCCGATTTCACCGTCGGCCAATTCCAGATTTACTCCGCTGAGAACAGGTTTGCCGTGCCTGCTGTATCTGAAATACAGGTCTTCTATTTTCAGCATTTTCCGTGTTCCCCCTTGGAAAAGATGATCGCAATAAAGAACGGCGCACCGAGCAGTGAAGTTATTGCCCCAACAGGCAGAGCGGAGCCATTGCCCATACTGCGAGAGAGAGTATCTGCCGCCAGCAGCAAAAGACTTCCGAACAGTGCCGAAACCGGGACTGAGTAACGATGATCCTGACCTAAGAGCTTCTTCGTTATGTGCGGGCAAATAATGCCGACAAATCCGATAACGCCGAGAAAAGACACACATACGGCTGTAATGACAGAAGAAAGAAGCATTGAGACGAAGCGCAGCTTTTCTACATTAACGCCCATGCTTTTGGCGCTTGCATCACCGCTTAGAAGAACGTTAAAGCGCCAGGAGAACAACATAAAGAATATTATGCCAATAGCAACCACAATGAACATTATAAGATCAGTCTTATAGGTTGCGCGCCCGAGATCACCAAAGTTCCAGATAACAGCAGCAGATATGCCCACGTCTGTTGCATAAAACTGCAGCACTGTTGTTGCCGCTGTCCACACGGATCCGATCGCAATTCCGGCCAGCACTACAATGTTAGGCGAAAAAGAGCGAGTTTTGCAGAGCCCGAGAATCAGAAGAATCGACGCAGTTGAAAAGATGAACGCCATTAGTGATGTCGCATATGGGTTTGCACCGGAAGCGTAGTTTGCCACGTTGTTGCCGGTCGAGAGAAAACCGCCCGCAAATACAATTATAGAGAGATTCGCCCCGAATACTGCGGCATTTGACACACCCAGAGTAGAAGGGGAGGCCATTGGATTGTTCAGATTTGTCTGCATCACAAGACCGGAAACCGCAAGCCCGGCACCTGCTGTTATCGCGGCAAGCACGCGGGGGATACGTATGTTCCAGATAATACGTATATTGGCTGCGGTCCCTTTCTTCATCAGTGCTGCGGCACACTCAGATAAAGACATGTTTGAAGAACCGACAAACAGACATATAAAGGCCATGATAATCACGGCAGCAAGCATGAATAACGCTATAATTTTTTTCCGGCCTTCTCTGCGTATTACAATTTCTTTTCCCATCGATCAGTTTCCACTCCGAAACGATAAATATGTGTCATTATACATGAAAAGGAGAACATTTGTAAGCCCCTGAGGGGGATGCTGCATATATAATTTCCGCAAAAGAACACAGGGCCCTGCCTTGCGGCAAAGCCCTGTGCCCGGAAATGAAAATATGGAAGTGAAGTGATTGAAGAAGCTTTTTATGCGCGTTTTTTCAGCACCATGCTGCCGTTGTGCGCGCCGGTAAAGCTGCCGTTATCAACTGCGGCCTCACCGTTTACGAAAACATAGCGTATGCCGTCGGCACTCTTACCGGGGTCTTCCGGATACACTTTCAAGCCGTTCGGGTCAAATATCGTCACATCGGCGAAGAAGCCCGCCTCAAGTTTGCCGCGCTGCTCAAAACCGAAGCGCTGCGCTGTTTTCCACGTCATCTTGTTAATAACCTTTTCCCAAGGAATTGAGTTGTTGCGTGCCGTAATTAAGAACTTCGGATAGCCCTGGAATGCAGCGCCGTTCTGAACACCGCGCGGCTCTACCCATGCATCTGTCATGAACACACTCAGCTCGTCGTTCATCAGTCTGCATATGAGCTCTTCGTTATAGTATTTATCGAGATATACCTTGCCGCTGCCCTTGGAAGCATCAATAAGCTCAAGATAAAGGTCGAGGCAGTCGCGGCCTTCGCTTTTTGCAATCTCAGCAACATTGCGCCCCTCAAAGGCTTTATAACGCGGCTCGTCGTTGATATAAGCGACTGTAATGTCCTTGTAATCAATTCCGAGCAGCTTGCGCGTGACGTCTACGACGAGGCGAAGCTTAATGCGGTTGAGCTTGCTCTTCTTCTGCTCCTCGGTCAGCGCCATGTACCATGGAGGGCAGATGACCGTTATAACGGATGCACCGTAGGTCATCGAATAATTATCATAAGCAATATCATACCCTGCGGCGCGGTAGTCGTAGAATTTTTTGAGCATTGGGTCTATGCTCTTCCAGGATGAGCTGCCGACGAAAATAAGGTGCGAATACTCCATGCGGCATTTAGAACGCTGCATTATCTCTATAACTTCGTCAAGTGCCATCTCGATGTGCGGCTTTTTAGAGAGCAGAGGGAAACCCATTGCAACCTTGGAGCAGGCGCGCGGATGCACCGTAACTATGCCGCCATACTCTGCAATTGTCGATGCAAAAGCGACAAGCTCTTCCATGTCGGAGTACATACCCGGCTCGTACATAAAGCCGAAGCTGCCGCCAAAAGCACCGTTTTCCATAGCCTCGCGTACGTGTGAAAGCATTTTTTCACGCTGCGCTGCGTTAAGAGATCCCGGCTCCAAGCCGTTGACCGAGATTCGCGTGGTGCCGTGCCCTATGAGAGGAACGATATTGACGTAAAGCTTGCCTTCACATTCAGAAACAAAATCCTTGAAGCTGCCGGGATGCTTCGCCTCAAAAAGTCCGGCACCGACATTTGCCTTGTGCTCAGAATCCGGCTCGATGCCGAAAGGAGAAAAACCGCAGTTGCCGGTTACCTGCGTTGTTATGCCCTGACGCAGAAAAGGGGAGAAGTAAACTTCTGCATTATCATAATTGCAGAAAAAATCGTTATGTGAATGTGCATCAATAAAGCCCGGTGCGACACACAACCCGGTGCAGTCTATAGTCCTGTCAACATCGCCCGGTGCAGATTCGCCTACATAGCTTATGGTATTGCCGTCTATCAGTACATCGCCGAGAAACGGCGCGCTGCCTGTACCGTCATATATCTGTCCGCCCTTGAGAAGAGTTTTCATGAAAACCTCCGTCGTATACGTATTAAAACTGGGTGAAACAAATCAATGTTTCAAATTCCTTAATTATTTTATCATGTAACACAAGTGAATGCAACAAAAATTTAAAATAAATTCATCTGCAATTCACATGTTAAAAACAGCATTATGCCCGCATCAAGGCGATTTCTGCCCATAAAGAGCTTGAGAGTATTAAAATTTCATGACAGATGGGGCATATACCCATTATAGCACGCATAAAAGCACCTAAAAACGGCCACAGGTGGGGAATGATAATCGCCCCTCTTGAATTGTTGCATGCATCGTGTTATAATTCGACTTAATATATCACTGTGGGTATTAACATGTGATATATTAATCTGCAAACAACAGGTACAGTGAAAGGTGGGTGCAGACAGTGAAAAGAAAAACTCTTTGGATAATTACAATGGCATTTCTTAGCCTTGTATTATATACAATCGTTGTGTCACGCATGGATCATCAGACTAACGTTATTTTCGGCGGTGTTGACGGAGCATATGTCAGCTCCGACAGTGTCAGCTTTGCCGATCCGAATGCTACGGTCGAAACACCTGAGCCGACTGAGGACATCTGGCCGGACATCGACATAACCAATGAAATCTACTCTATCGTTAACGATGATAACCTCCTCGCCTCAGCTTATGAGCCGGAGGTAACGCGTATAGAGATAACTAAATATATGCAGTTCCGTACGGACCACGTTGATGAGCTTAATGCAATGCTTGATGCCATGATAGAGGCCGGATTTACACCATATGTTGCAGGCGCGTACAGAACATACTCCTATCAAAGCCAGATGTTTAATACCAAGGCCAGCCAGATAGCGTATGAAAAGGCAGGCGGCAAGACGGTTGACTATACTGACCCAATATATCAGGAGGCAGTTGAAGAGGCAAAGGAGATAACCATGATGCCCGGTGCAAGTGAGCATCAGCTTGGCCTTGCAGTTGATTTACTTGATAAACAGCGCTCAAGGCTTGTCTACTCTGAAATGGATCCTGATTTCTTCGCATGGCTGGATGAGCATTGCTGGGAGTACGGCTTTATAAAACGTTATCCCACCAAAAAACTTCTCCTTACCGGCTGGGACGAGCCCTGGCACTACAGATACGTCGGCGTAGAAGCCGCAAAATTCATAATGGAGCAGGACATCTGCCTCGAAGAGTTCTATGCTCATTACGA
>CAVAPH010000103.1:6851-7915 GCA_963590455.1 bacterium
CAGACGGCTGTTATTGGGGCGATGATTACGCTGCTTACATCTCGGAGGGAATTGCCATCTCCGAACAAAGGCTTGATATACATGCGCTGCTGAATACTAAAATGCATCCATCTAATCTCCCTGATGAGGCTGTGGGGGAGCCGCTTGTATATGTATGGGGTTACCCGCTGATCATGGCTCTGGTGTACAGTCTTGTAGGCTTTGACAGAATAACTTATGCGACTATTTTCTTCTACAAGCTTCCGACGGTTATATCCTTTGCGCTTCTTTCGGCTGTTCTGTTTTTGTTTTTAAGGAGACGATTCGGTTATTTCTTTTCACTGATGCTTACAGTTGCATTTTGCTCGTGCAGTGATTTTTATAATTTTGTCAATACACTCTACAGTGATATTTATTTTATGCTTTTTGCTTTATTGTCTCTTTATCTTGTTGAACGGTATAACGAAGAGTCAAGATCACCAAAACGCGAAATTATCGGCATTATACTCGGCATAACTTTATGGTATACGTATGAGATTAGGCTCAACGGCCAGGCAATTTTGCTTGCATGTTTTGCAGCACAGTTATTTCATATCATTAAAAACAGAAAAAGCTATAATCAAGAGCTCCTTTTGAAAGAAATAATCCCTTTTATTACGTTCTTTACTTTCAAATCGGTTTCAGAGCTCATTCTTGCCGCACCAACTTTCAATACAAGTGATTTTCAAGACTCCTCTCAAGCTTTATTTATCTCCAATATGGGCGTTTATCTCAATTTAATACTTGATTTCTTTAAGCAGCTCTGGAGCAAGCTGCTTATAAGTCCGCTCTATTCCATATTGAGAAGATTGATTCATATAAATTACTATGACCTTAATACTATGAGTTATATATTTATATGGGGCAGTTTTGCTTTATTTGTTGTCGGCCTTGTAAGCGGAATAAAAGAAAATTTACACCTTTCTCTTTTGGTAATTCTCTATATATTAATTGCTGCCAAACTTCCGTATACACAGGGCATGAGATATCTATATCCGATACTGCCTGCAATTCTTATGTTCTTTGGATATGGTGCAATATTTGTC
>CAVAPH010000104.1:0-7775 GCA_963590455.1 bacterium
AAAAAGCGCCGCTGCTGCGGCGCTTTTTGCATAACTATTAGGCTTTAGTTCTTATTCCTCAGTCTGTTCTTCACTCTGCTCTGCAACTGCCGGATGGAGCTTTTTCTGCAGCCAATCCTTGCCGTCTACGAAGCGGGAGACGATGAAGGAGACAACGTAGTCACCGGCGGAGTTGACCATGGTTGCGGGGGGATCAACGAGGTTGCCGAGTGCCAGCGCGATGGGGTAGGCAACGGCAAGATTATCCGGGAAGAAGATGGTGCAGACGACGAGCTCGCCCGTGCCGCCGCCACCGGGAATGCCGGACATTGCAACGGAGGAGAACACGGCAACGATTATTGCAAGAATTGCGCGCCCGGTCGTGAAATCCTGTCCGAAGATGCCGAAGAGGAAGGCGACCTTGATTATCGCGCTCATTGCGGAGCCGTCCATGTGCATCGTTGCGCCGAGAGGAAGAACGATGTCAGTGACATCCTTGGAGATGCCGGTATCCTCGGCAACCTCCATGTTGGTGGGAATGGTTGCAACGGAGGAGCAGGTGCCGAATGCGGTGACAGCCGGTCTGAACAGGTGCTTGAACATGACCTTTGCAGCTCCCTTGCCGCCGCCGAAGCGTGCGTAAATAGGCGAGGAGATGAGCATGTAGGCAAAGCACATGATATAGTAGATAATGAGGGTGCGGCTGTAGTCGCCGATGAGCTCAGGACCGTAGACTGCAACGAGGTAGGCAAAGAAGCCGAAGAAGCCGATAGGTGCATAGTAGGTGATGATCTTGACGGTCTTCATAATGCAGTTGGTCAGATCCTCAAGCAGCTTTGCAGTCTTGGTCTCCGGACCTCCGCTGAGCTGGACGCCGAAGCCGAATATGATTGCCGCAACGATGAGCGGCAGTATCGCGCGACGGCTCCACAGCTCGCAGAAGTCTGGCTTGGTGAAGAAGTTGATTATCATGTCAGAGACACCCAACGTGTCACCGATCTCTCCTTCGGCGACAACGTAGTTGCCCTGTACAAGCGGGAATATACGTGCAACAATGTACATCAGAATTGCGGCAATTGCGGCGGTAACGGCAAATGTTGCGACGGTGACGCCGAGAACCTTGCCGGCACGCTTTGCGCTGCCCATGTTTGCAATCGCGGAGGCGATGGAGCAGAAGACCATCGGCACAACGATGCAGAACATCATATTGATAAACAAAGTACCGAGCGGCTCAAGTGCGGTCGCACCGGGCCATACGGCGCCTGTAATGCAGCCGGCAATGATGCCGACGAGCATTGAGATTATAAACCAGTTGTTCTTAAAGAATTTCCTCACAGGGGACATACGGCATTTCTCCTTTCAAAGCTCCCTTTTATACGTCACACGCTTGTTTGTATGACGTTTTTTATTATATTTTTCACGTTACGCTAAGTAAATTGCAATAAGTGCTTGAAAACTTGCAGAAAGTGCTGTATATTCACGTCAGAAGTGTATAAGCAGGTGTTGACAGGTATTTTCGGAGGATTTTCATGGATAAAGACAAGCTTTTCGCACAGGAGGGCTATCTGAAAGAGAACTATCATTACTTTCATCTGCGCGACACGGCCGGGCAGGAGCTGGATTTTCATTTCCACGATTTTGACAAGATAGTGCTGCTTATAAGCGGCAGCGTCAACTATGTCGTGGAGGATAAGACATACACCCTGCACCCCTGGAACGTGCTGCTTGTGCGCCATCACGCGGTTCACAAAGCGCTGATAGACAAGTCTGATCCTTACGATCGCATAATTATATATATAGACAGGAAATATTTTGACCGTGTGCTGCCCGAGGCCTCACTCATGGACTGCTTTGACCGCGCCGACAAGAGCGGACAGCATCTGCTTATTCCGGACGATGAGCAGCGGGAGAGACTGAGTGTGATACTTGAGGCGTTTGAGAGAGAGCAGTCCGGGACACAGCGCGGCGCACAGGCTCTCTGTGACACATACATGATGCAGCTGCTGATACATATCAGCCGTATCGCCAGCACCGCGCCGGAGCAGCCGGATATCCCGCTCGACCCCAAGATTGCGCATATACTCTCATATATCAACGAAAATCTCACTGCAGAGCTGAATGTGGACACGCTCGCCGCGCTCGTATATCTCAGCCGGTATCATTTCATGCGCCTTTTCAAAGCGCAGACCGGCAGCACCGTAAATAATTATATCCGTCAAAAGCGTCTTCTTTACGCCGCACGCCTTATCAGAGAGGGCGTAAGCGCAAACAAAGCCGCTGCGGACAGCGGCTTTGCGGATTATTCAACTTTTCATCGCGCCTTTGTCAAGAGCTTCGGCATGAGTCCCGGCAGACTTAAGCGCTGATATATAATTACTCCTGAGTGTCGTCCCCGTCGTCATCTTCGCCGAGCTCAAACTCCAGCTTCTCGCCGCAGTTCGGGCAGATAATATAACCGCGATCAAGAGTCTCCTCATCGAAGCAGATTTCCTCCTCACAGCCGGGGCAGATCACGTCGTACATCACGCCGTCGTACTCCAGCTCCTCGTCATCATCATATTCATCGTCTTCTTCGGAGTCATCCTCGTCGTCGTAGTCATCATAGTCGTCAAAATCGTCTTCATCACATCTGCCGCAGCAGCCACAGCCGCAGCCGGAATAATCCCCGTCGTCATCCTCGTCCTCAACGTCATAGGGGGAGTCGAGGTCATACACTACGTCCTCAAGGGAATCCACGGCCTCGCTCATGTCATCGAGCTCCTCCGCAAAGTCCAGATTTTCCATCTGGAGGTCCTCAATCTCATGCGCCATGTCGGAAACGAGATCACACAGCGTGCCCCACAGTTTGCCGTCCCTGGATTCGGGTTCTACCCCCAGCCCTTCGACCAGTCCTTTCAAGTATGCTGCCTTTTCAACAATCGTCATTTTGAAAACCTCCTTTGATAACAGAACATGCTTCGTTTTACTATTGCTTTCACTGCTTTTTACAAAAGGGAGGCTCATTAAGAACCTCCCTTTTATTACTTGTTAAAATGCCTTATGCGCGGCTGAGATACTCGCCGGTGCGGGTGTCGACCTTGATCTTCTCGCCGACCTCGATGAACAGAGGAACCTTGATCTCGGCGCCGGTCTCGAGGGTTGCGGGCTTGGTTGCGTTGGTTGCGGTGTTGCCTGCGAAGCCCGGATCGGTATCGGTAACCTCAAGCTCCACGAAGAAGGGGGGCTCAACGTTGAAGACCTTGCCCTTGTAGGAGTAGATGGTGCACTCCATGTTTTCCTTGACGAACTTGAAGTTGTCGCCCAGAACGGTGGAATCAACCGGCTCGAGCTCATAGGTCTCGGGGTTCATGAAGTAGTAGAGGTTGCCGTCGGCATAGCTGTATTCCATGGTCTGACGATCGACGGTTGCGCTCTCAAACTTTGCAGTGGGGTTGAAAGAAGTCTCGGTAACAGCGCCGGTGATGACGTTCTTCATCTTGGTGCGGACAAAGGCCGCGCCCTTGCCGGGCTTGACATGCTGGAATTCAACAACCTGCATGACCTGGCCGTCCATCTCAAAGGTGACGCCGTTTCTGAAATCGCCTGCAGTAATCATAAAAAGGTCCTCCAAATATTCGTGTAAAATATACGTTCATAAAAGTAATATGTACTTAGCCTTGATATTCTACAGTATAAACCGCCATTTTGCAAGGCTTTTCTTAAAATTTCCCCGTAAAAGCCGAGTAAAGCGGGTTATTTTCAAGTCTGCCGTGTGATATTTCAGAATAACACGGCGTTAATTTTGCGTTTTTTGTGAAGTTTACCCGAGATTAACAAACGTGAGTAGATTTTTCGGAAATGATATGCTACAATGTCGGCATGAACAGGAGAAATTATCAAAAGGAACTGGACCGTATAATCCAGAAGCGCGGAAAGAGGCGGCCGCGGGTACTGCTGCACAGCTGCTGCGGGCCATGCTCAAGCTCCGTGCTTGAATATCTGACGCAATATTTTGACGTTACACTGCTGTGGTATAATCCCAATGTCTACCCGAAGGAGGAGTTCGACCGCCGTTTCAAGGCGCAGGTCGAGATCATAGAGAAAATGGGGCTGGCCGACAAGGTCAGCATACTGGCAGAGCCGTGGAAGAGCGAGGACTATTACGCGCGCATAAAAGGCCTTGAGAACGAGCCGGAGGGCGGCAAACGCTGCGCTGAGTGCTTCCGTGTGCGGCTTGCGGAGTGCGCCCGCCTCGCAAAGCACTACGGATATGACTATTTCTGCACTACTCTCACGGTGTCCCGGCATAAAAATGCCGAGCTTATCAACAGCATTGGTGAAGATATAGGCCGCGCCGTCGGCATAAACTGGCTGCCCTCTGATTTCAAAAAGCGCGACGGTGAGAACCGCTCGGTCGAGCTGAGTGAGAAGTACGGCATATACAGGCAGCTCTATTGCGGCTGTGAATTTTCCCTGCATCACCGTGAGGCCGTTGCCGCCGAGCAGGCTGCGAATTCCGATGCCGGCGTAAACGCATCTGATATATCTGCAGCAACCAAAGAACCCCCTGAAGGAGACCCTGATGAAATTTAACACCCGCATCCTCTGCACCGCTGCCGTTGTCGGCGCGGCATACGCTGTTTTAACCCTGATTCTTGCGCCGATAAGCTACGGCGCAGTGCAATGCCGTGTATCGGAGGTGCTGTGCATCCTCCCGTACTTTATTCCCGGCACGTCCTGGGGGCTGTTTGCAGGCTGCATTGTCGCAAACTTGCTCACCGGCAATATTTTTGACATTATCTTTGGCTCTCTCGCCACACTTGCGGCAGGGCTCTGCACCGCATATATCGGTAGGAAGCCGCACAGCCGCGGCACAACATTTCTCGGCTGCCTGATGCCGGTCATATTTAATGCCGTCATCGTCGGCGCCGTAATAACTCAGGCCTATAACGGCATGAATATTTTTGCCCACTTCGGCGTATTTGCGCTCAATGCGGCGCTGGTCGGCCTCGGAGAGGCTGTCGTAATGCTGCTCATGGGTTACCCCCTTGCGCGCTTTCTTCCCGGAAAGACATTCTTTCGGGAATTTGTTGATAAATGCAACGGAAAAGGAAAGGAGAAAGCAAAGTGAAAGTCAGGAAAGCCATTATCCCCGCAGCGGGTCTGGGCACAAGGCTGCTCCCCAACACCAAGAGCATTCCCAAGGAGATGCTGCCGTTGGTGGACAAACCGGTTATACAGTACATTGTCGAGGAGGCCGTCTCCGCCGGTGTTGAGGAAATCCTCATCATCACCAACCGCGGCAAGAGCCCTATTGAGGACTACTTCGATTACGCGCCCGACCTTGAAGAGCGTTTGATCCGCGACGGCAAAGAGAAGGACGCCAAAATTGTGCGCAGCGTTGCCGACATGGCAGATATATTCTTTCTCCGTCAGAAGGAGACCAAGGGCCTCGGCCACGCCGTGTGGCGCGCAAAGACCTTCGTCGGAAACGAGCCGTTCGCGGTTCTCCTCGGCGACGATATCATGCTCAGCGAAAAGCCCGTTCTCAAGCAGCTTGTCGAGGCCGCCGAGAGCAACGAGTGCAGCGCCATCGCCATCCGTGAGCAGCCGGACGATCAGATCAGCAAGTACTCCTCCGTAAAGCTTGAGGAGAAGCTGGGAGAGCGCGTATACCGCATAAGCGACATGAACGAGAAGCCGACACTTGAAGAGAAACTCTCCAACTTCGCCATTATGGGCCGCTATGTTCTCACGCCTGCGATCTTTGACATACTCGGCCACACACCTCCCGGACGCAACAACGAAATTCAGCTCACCGACGGTATGCGCGAGCTGTGCCATATCGAGAAGATGTGCGCTGTTGACTTTGAGGGCCGCCGCTATGACACCGGCAACCTCAAGGGCTATCTCGAGTCCACCATCGATTTTGCACTCAAGAACGAGGAGGCAGGCGAATGGCTGCGCCGCTTCATCATCGAGAAGGCAGATCAGCTCAGATAAAATATATCCGTTAATTTTCCGCAAGAAAATTCAAGCTTTCTGTTGACATTTTTGTCACAGGGATATATTATATCGGCGGTAAATTGAATAAGGGGTGCTGGGTATTCCCGGCTGAGACGGTGCAAATTGAAGCGCCGAAACCCTCATACCTGATCCGGATAATGCCGGCGTAGGAAACATCAGATACGTCAGTTCAGCACAGGATCAAGTGATTTGGTCCTGTGCTTTTTCGTATTTGGGCTTCCGGAAAATATTCATGGAGGTACTGAAATGAAAAACAATTCCCATCTCAAGCTGCGTGCCCTTTGCGAGGGCGCAATTTTCGTAGCACTGGCACAGGTGCTCGGCTACATAAAGCTCTTTGAGCTGCCGCAGGGCGGCTCTGTCGGCATAGGCATGCTGCCTATCTTCATCTATTGTGCGCGCTGGGGCTTCGGCCCGGCAATGCTGGCGAGCTTCGCCTACAGCATACTTCAGCTCCTGCTTGACGGCGCATACGCCTGGGGCTGGCAGTCCATCATCGGCGACTATATTCTCGCTTTCACCGTGCTGGGCTTCGCCGGACTCTTCCACAAGAATAAAAACGGCTTCTTCATCGGCTCCGTTGTCGGCGCTGCCGCACGCTTCCTCGTACACTACCTCACCGGCGTGCTGGTCTGGGGCGAGTATATGCCGGAGACCTTCTTCGGTATGACAATGACCACCCCCTGGTTCTACTCCTTCCTCTACAACGGCAGCTACATGGTTATCGATCTCGTGCTCTGCCTCGTCATCGGTGTGCTCATCTGGAAGCCGCTCGGCAAATACATCCGCGGCGAGGATCTCGTACCGGCGCAAAAAGAGGCGTAAAAGCTCTCTCACATCGCAGTATAATCTCCCCGGGCCCTGTTATTATGCAGAGCCCGGGATTTTTGCGCACTTGCCCTGATTTTATAATATTGACATGCGCGGCATAAGCGAGTATCATCCCCATGATGCTTCAAATATTTTTAATAATATAAATATTTATACCGGAGCATTAATGCGATTAAAAGACCAGGGAGGGTTTTCAATATGGCAAAAATAGCAGTAGTAACCGGAGGCAGC
This sequence comes from bacterium, assembly GCA_963590455.1. GTDB lineage: Bacteria > Bacillota > Clostridia > Oscillospirales > Oscillospiraceae > Limivicinus. The sequence continues at coordinate 7,048 of CAVAPH010000104.1, forward strand.
GGAGGAATAGGCCGCTGCACCGCCGCCGCACTCAGAGATGCCGGCTGCAGAGTTTATGAGCTGTCGCGCCGCGAGATAAAGGCGGAGGGCATACAGCACCTCACGGCAGATGTGACCGATGAACAGCAGGTGCGCGCCGCCATAGATGAGATCAAGGCGCGCGAGGGCAGGATAGACATACTCGTCAATAACGCCGGCTTCGGCATATCCGGTGCCGCCGAGCTCACCGACAGCCGTGACTCACATGCTCAGCTGGAACTCAACCTCTTCGGCATGGATAACGTCACGCGCGCGGTTCTTCCTATCATGCGTGCACAGGGCGGCGGCAGGATAGTCTGCATGAGCTCAATCGCCGGAATAGTGCCGATCCCGTTTCAGCTGTGGTACTCCGTGAGCAAGGCCGCCGTTATCGCCTATGTGTTAGCTCTTCAAAACGAGGTACGCCCCTTTAATATAAGCCTTTGCGCCATCATGCCCGGCGACATTGCCTCCGGCTTTACTGACGCGCGCAAGAAATCCGCTGCCGGTGATGATGTATATGCCGGCAGAATAGAGCGCTCCGTCGCCGTAATGGAGCACGATGAGCGCACCGGCATGACCACCGATTACGCGGGCAAATTCGTCGCAAAATATGCGCTGAAGACCAACAGCCGCCCGCTCGTTGCAATGGGCGGCGCCTACAAAGCCGCCGCAGTAGCCGCAAAGCTTCTCCCCCGCAGAACCTCCAA
>CAVAPH010000105.1:0-1454 GCA_963590455.1 bacterium
GTTGATGTTTTGATTTTTCAATTCAAAAAGTCTCTGAGCTTTTTGGAGCGGCTGGGGTGGCGGAGCTTGCGGAGGGCTTTGGCTTCTATCTGGCGGATACGTTCACGGGTGACGTTGAACTCCTTGCCGACCTCCTCGAGGGTGCGGGTACGGCCGTCAACAATACCGAAGCGCAGCTCCAGGACTTTTTTCTCACGCGGTGCGAGAGTATCCAGAACCTCCTCGAGCTGTTCACGCAGCAGAGAGAACGAGGCTGCCTCGCTCGGCTCGGATGCGTCCTCATCGGGGATAAAGTCACCGAGGTGCGAATCCTCCTCTTCACCGATAGGAGTTTCGAGAGAGACCGGCTCCTGCGCGATCTTGAGTATATCTCGAACCTTCTCAACCGGCATGTCCATCTCGCGGGCGATTTCCTCCGCGCTCGGATCGTGGCCGAGCTCCTGCAGCAGCTGGCGGGAGACGCGGATTGTCTTGTTTATAGTCTCAACCATGTGCACGGGGATACGAATGGTGCGCGCCTGGTCTGCAATGGCACGAGTAATCGCCTGACGTATCCACCATGTGGCATAGGTGGAGAATTTATATCCCTTGGTGTAGTCGAACTTCTCTACTGCCTTTATAAGGCCAAGGTTGCCCTCCTGTATAAGGTCGAGGAACAGCATTCCGCGGCCGACGTAACGCTTTGCGATGGATACAACAAGACGGAGGTTTGCCTCGGTCATGCGGTGCTTTGCGTCCTCGTCGCCGTCCTTCATTTTCTGTGCAAGGACAATCTCTTCCTCCGGTGTAAGCAGGGGGACCTTGCCTATCTCCTTGAGGTACATGCGTACGGGGTCATCGGTGGCAAAAGTATCTATCAGAGCGTCAGTGTCGTGAATTTCCTCCTCCGTAACCTCCTCGATGTTTGCCAGATCCTCAACCTCGGGCACGACATCGTCTATCGGAGGCAGTGCATCAGCGCCGCCGACGTCGATATCAACGCCGTTGCTCTCGAGAGTCTCATAGAACTTGTCTATGGTGTCACTGTCAAGGTTGAGCTCCTCAAGAACTTCAAGCTCTTTAGAGGTGAGGGTGCCCTTCTTCTTGCCGCGCTCAAGCAGCTCTGCAAGGCGCTCCTCCGGGGTCTTTGCGGTTTCTGCGGGATCGGCATCTTTTTTCTTTGCGGGCTTTCTCTTGGGCTTTGGCAGCTCCAGCTCCTGCTGATCACTCAGCTCGGCGATTGACGCCTGCTCAAGCAGCTTGTCTGCCATGCTTTCAAGTTCTTCCTCTTTGAATTTCATTTCGTCTGACATTTTTTAACCTCGTTTTTATTATTTTTAATCACTTTTTGCCCTTATTACTGTCATAGGGCGTGTCCTGTTTTTCTTCCCTGATCTTGTCGAAATCTATGGTTTTGCTCTCCTTCTCCTTCTTCAGTGAATATTCTCTTTCGATTGTCGCGATATAGTCCGCCA
>CAVAPH010000105.1:1720-7423 GCA_963590455.1 bacterium
TATCTCAGCTCTCTCTCCGGCGGCTGTGCCTGACGCTCGGGCTTCGCCTGTTCGCGGTTCTCCGCGCGTTTTGCCTGACTGATCATACGCTTTCGCCGCTGCTCAATCTCTTTTGTGACAACATCTGCGTTCACGCCTGCCTGTGAAGCAACACGCATACCGTAGACCTGCCGCTTGACGGCATCGGGCAGCTTTGCCACAAATTCCGACGCCTCCTTGAGAAATTCTATTTTCTGCTCGTCTACGCTCAGATCATATTTTTTCGTGATCAGACGCAGGCGATAGTCCTCCTGATTTTCCGAGGCCTCTATTAAATTGCGGAATGCGTCCGGCCCCTTGAGCTTTATAAACTCGTCCGGGTCCTTTGCCCCGCTCATGCTCAGCACCTTTACACGTACATCGAGCTGTTCGAGTATGCCTATCGCTCGCTGAGAGGCCTTTATGCCCGCCCCGTCGTTATCATAGGCGATGATTACCTCGTTTGTGAAGCGCGAGAGGAGACGCGCCTGCTCGGGTGTGAGCGACGTGCCCAGCGATGCCACTGCCGAGTCAAAGCCCGCCTGATGCAGGCTGACAACGTCAACATTGCCCTCGGCCAGAATTATATATCCGCATTTGGATTTCTTTGCGAGATTCATTGCGAAGAGATTGCGGCTTTTGTTAAACACGAGCGTCTCGGGACTGTTCATGTATTTCGGCCCGTCGCCGCTGAGGATTCTGCCGGAAAAGCCGATAACCTCGCCGCGTATATCTATCACAGGAAACATAAGACGGTCTCTGAATTTGTCATAATACCCGCCTCTTTTGCCCTGGCTCACAAGTCCGGCATCAACCAGCTCAAAGTCCGTATAACCCTTGGCATGCATCGCATCCAAAAGACCTGTCCAGCCGTTCGGTGCATAGCCGAGCCCAAAGATTTTCACCGCTCTCTCGCCTATCTGCCTCTCTGCGATGTATCTGCGCGCCGCCGCGCCCGCCGGGGTTGAGAGCTGATCTCTGAAATACCGCGCCGCATCTTTGTTTACGGCGAGCATTTTTGACCGGCGTCTTGTCTCGGCATCGTTTGACTGCTCCGGCAGCTCCATGCCGACACGTTTTGCGAGGAATTCCACCGCTTCCGGGAAGGAGAAATTCTCTATCTCCATTATGAAATTGATGACGCCGCCGCCCTTGCCGCAACCGAAGCAGTGGTATATCTGCCTGTCGGGATTGACGGAGAACGACGGGGTTCTCTCGCTGTGGAAGGGGCAGAGCCCGAACATGTTTGAGCCGCTCTTTTTTCCAAGCCGCACATAGCCCGACACAACGTCAACTATATCATTGCGTGCGGCAAGCTCTTCCAAAAAGCTGTCCGAAAACGCCATTTTCCGTCCTCCTTCCGGTTTTTATTATATTATTTATTATCAAAATTACTTTACCGTCCACGCAAAGGGGATAAACAGATCCCCGTATTTCTCCATGGCATAGCCGTCGGTCATGCCGGAGATATAATCACATGCGGCCCGCTCGCGCCCCTCGTTTTCTATAATACCGCCGAAATCATCCGGCAGTGCCTCGGGATGCGCGACGTAATAATCATAGAGCTTTGCGAGTATACCCTCGACCTTGCCCTCCTCGCCCTTGGCGATGGGATTTTTATATACGTCCGAGTACATAAAGGCATGGAATACATCGAAGGTCTCCTGCATCATCGGGGACATTGCAAGCTTTCCGTCTCCGCTGTTTGCGATAAGATCCGAGATAATTGCATTAATCCTGCGGCTGTTCGTATCGCCGCAGTTTTTGCGTACGATTTCCGGCACATCCTCGGTTGTGAGTATGCCGGCGCGAATCGAATCGTCGAGATCGTGGTTTACGTATGCAATTCTGTCGCACAATCTCACAGTCGTCGCCTCCGGCGTATCGTCTGGTGCGCCGTGGGTGTGATTTAATATGCCCATGCGTGTTTCGTAGCACAGGTTAAGCCCGCGCCCGTCGCGCTCAAGTATGTCCACCACGCGCAGACTCTGCTCATAGTGCTTGAAGCCGCCGGGGTAGATATTGTTCAGCGCGCGCTCCCCAGCGTGGCCGAACGGAGTGTGCCCCAGATCGTGGCCCAGCGCTATTGCCTCCGCCAGATCCTCGTTGAAGGAGAGCGCCCGTGCCACCGTTCGCGAAAGTCTGCTGACCTCCAGTGTGTGCGTCAGTCGTGTGCGGTAATGGTCACCCTCCGGCTGTAGAAATACCTGCGTTTTGTGCTTTAGTCTTCTAAAAGACTTGGAGTGGGTTATCCTGTCGATGTCTCGCTGGAAGCAGGTGCGTATCTCGTCCTGCGGCTCCGGCGTGAGTCGCCCGGCGGAGTTCTCGGCCAGCGTGCCGTACTCGCCGACAATGTAATGCTCAAGTGCCTCTCTTTTTTCGCGGGGACAAGGCATTGCAGAACACCTCCCGAATTATTATCGCATGATATTTTGCGCTTGCTCTTATTATTTTTATCTCGCTTTTATCGCTCTTATCTCTCTTATCGCATCCGTAGGATAACCGCAGCAGGTCAGCCGTGATAAACGTGGTAAATAATAAGCGCCGCATAAGTGTAATGTTTTCTCTCTCACTACTCTTATACGACGCAAATTGAATTTTCCCTCTAAATTTTCTGAAAAATTTTTCTTATTTTTTTGCTCTGCGATACTCTGCCGGACGCAGTGACTCTCCTGTCAGCCTCACGGTGACGCTTCCGGCGCTCACATCAAATATCTGCGCGCTGAAGCTCTCCGACAGCTCCTCCGGCACCAGCACCTTCAGCGTAACACCGGCGCCGTACTCGGTATCGGAGACTATGCCGCCCGCAGCCGAAACCTCAAGCTTCAGCTTCTCGGCCTGTGAATAGCTGCAATCAAGCTCCGCCTCAACCCAGCGGCGCACTACTGACACGCCCGCAGAGTCCAGCGCGTCCTTGGCGCTTTTTGTATACGCACGCAAAAGTCCGCCCGTGCCGAGCAGCACCCCTCCAAAGTATCTTGTGACGACGCACACGACATTTGTCACGCCCTCACGTCTGAACACCTCGAGCATCGGGATTCCGGCGCTGCCCTGCGGCTCCCCGTCGTCACTGTAGCGCTCCGCCTCGCCGCGGATAATATAGCACCAGCAGTTGTGGCGCGCATCGTAGTATTTTTTCTTCATCTCGGTGATAAAAGCGCGCGCATCCTCTTCGGATTCAACTCTGCGCACATGGCCTATAAAGCGTGAGCGTTTCTCGACGTATTCCGCCTCGCCCGCGCCGGTGGGAATGTAATACTCAGTCATCCTCCCACTCCTCTTTCGGCTCAACGTAGCCCGGGATAAACTCTTTTATACGGCCTAATACCTCCGGCGTGACTACGGCCTGCACTTCGACGCCATCGTCAGTGTATTCAAGCTTTATTACGTTCGCCTCGCGCTTGAGCATGTCTATTACGCCCGCCTTGGCATAGGGGATTTTCAGCTCAACCTCGCGCTTTGTCCTGCCGAGCATCTCTCTGAGCTTCTCCGTCAGCACATCCGCGCCCTCTCCGGTCTTTGCAGAGAGACAGACGACATTCTCGCCGTGCGGGAGTATGCCGAAATACCTGTCGCATTTATTATATATACGTATGCACGGAGTGCTCTCCGCACCGAGCTGACGTACAAGCTCCTCAACCACGCGCACCTGCTCCTCCCATTCGGGATTCGAGATGTCTATGACGTGCAGCAGCACATCGGCATACTGCAGCTCCTCAAGCGTCGCTTTGAAGGCCTCGATAAGATGCGTAGGCAGCTTGCGGATAAATCCGACAGTGTCCGAGAGCAGCACCTCCTGTGTCTCGTCAAGGCGGAGGCGGCGCGTCGTCGTATCCAGCGTGTCGAAAAGTCTGTCATTTGCCGGGATGCTCTCACCGGTCAGGCAGTTGAGCAGCGAGGATTTTCCCGCATTTGTATATCCGATGAGTGCCGCGATGGGCATTGCGTTCTTTTCGCGGCGGCGGCGCTGAGTGCCGCGAACCTTGCGCACCTCGGCCAGTTCCTCCTCAAGCTTCTGAATCTTGCGGCGGATATGGCGGCGGTCGGTCTCCAGCTGGGTTTCGCCCGGGCCGCGCGTGCCGATAGGCGATGAGCCGCCTGCAGCCGTCTGGCGCACAAGATGCGTCCACATACCGGTCAGCCGCGGCAGCAGGTATTTATACTGCGCAAGCTCCACCTGCAGCTGACCCTCGCGGGTCTGAGCGCGCTGGGCAAAGATATCCAGAATCAGCCCTGACCTGTCGAGCACCTTCACACCCAGTTCCTCGCTGAGCACGCGCATCTGCGACGGGGAGAGCTCGTTGTCAAACACCGCGAGATCGCAGTCGTTAATCTCTATCAGCGTTTTCAGTTCCTGCACCTTGCCGTCGCCGATGAAGCTGCGCGGCTCCGGTGTGGGTCTGTTCTGTATCATCATCGCCACAGTCTCGCCGCCCGCAGTTTCTACAAGTGCAGCCAGCTCCTCCATGGATACGTCCGTGGAGCGCTCATGCTCGTCCATGCTCGCCGCCGACAGCCCGGCCAGCACCGCCCGTTCTTTTTTATTCTCAGTGTTCTCTATATCAATCAGTCCTGTCCCGAGTTATTTTATGCAATAAATTTGCAGTGTATATTATACCCTATGTTTCATATTTTGAAAAGCGGGAAAATGGGCAGCCGCGGGATAACGGGAGAGTAATATCTTGCCAAAGCCAACCGGCGGTGATATGATGGATTTAATAAATTATTATTCTCGGAGATGATTATGAAGACAAGATCAGCAAACAGAGCAGTATTTATCTACCTTTTGATAGTCTTAGGTGTTTGCTTTCTTCTGGGCCTGCTCGAAGTGATAAACGGTTCCGGCAAGTTTTATCAGATTTTGGCCATCGGCTTTACGTTTATTCCGGTAATTGCCGCATTTGTTACGAAAAGAATTACCGGCGAAAGAGCAAGGTATCATCTGTCCCTGCGGGTCTGGAAAAGCATGAAATACTGGCTTTTATCCGCATTTTTGCCGGGTATACTTATCTCGGCCGGCGTGGTGTTATATTTTCTGGTTTTTCCACAACAGTACAGCGGAATTTTCCGGATAGGAATGAAATTGAGCACAGACGCTGAGATCATCGTACAGCATCCGATTATAATAATACTTGCCTGCATCGGTGTTTCAGCAGTGATGATTCCGATTCAATTGCTGGAATTGGGTGAAGAAATCGGCTGGAGAGGTTATCTGCTCGGCTTTCAGGTAGAGAAATACGGTGAGAGAAAAGCCGTATTTATCAACGGCCTCGAGTGGGGAATTGCGCATCTGCCGCTTATTTATTTTGGCTTTAATTACAGCCTCGACAATCCGGGCACGCCCTGGTCAAACATGGGGATGATGATAGTCATGTGCATCGTGCTCGGTATTATTCTCTCCTATGTGACGATAAAGACAGAGAACTGCATGTATGCGGCGATTGTGCACGGAGTTGTAAATGTAATCGGTGAACTGCCGGTTTATTTCAGCACAGACATGACCAACGGACTTCTGGGTCCGAACCCTACCGGAATACTGACCATGCTGCCGCTGATTATCATGGCGATAGTTTTATTTTTGAAATTAGAAAAACGTTAACACTTCCTCATCACAAGTCCCCATCACACGCAAAAAGCGCCGCTGCTGCGGCGCTTTTTGCATAACTATTAGGCTTTAGTTCTTAT
>CAVAPH010000106.1:0-4167 GCA_963590455.1 bacterium
GCCCTCGTCCTGTTAAACTTTCCCGTTTTTTCGTAAAATATTTAACTTGTACTTGTATTATTTGAAAAATGACTGTATAATACAAATGCTTAAAATTTTGAAAGTGTGTTCTCCGGAAGGCTTGAGTTTGCGTGATTTGGGCTTTGGCGGAGAATGTGCGGAGGAGATAAACATGAGCAAGTACAAGCGCCGCTTCGGCGACCGTAAAGAGGGACGTCTGCTTCGTTCCCTGCCCGCTTTTGCAAAATTCATCCCTTATATAATGCCCACCCGCAATGACGCATGCAATCTCTACGAAGAGAGCTTCGAGGTCACGGCACTTGACCGCAGACTGCGCCAGCTCCGTGTCGCAGGATACAAGGGCATCGGCATTCTTCATTTTCTTATTGCTGCATATATCCGCGGCGTTTCCATGCTGCCGGGCATAAACCGCTTTGTCATCGGCCGCAGAATTTATGCCAGAGACAACATCGAGATTGTCATGACGGTCAAGCGCTCTATATCCATCGATGCGACCGAGACGACGATTAAGGTCGTGTTCGAGCCGACGGATACTATCTTTGATGTCTACCGCAAAATGAACGAGAAGATCGACGAGATAAAGACCTCCGACGACAACAACAACACCGAGGACGTGGCGGAGTCCCTGTGCAAGGCGCCGCGCTTCCTTCTGCGCATTGCCATCGGCATCCTGCGTGTGATGGACTACTTCGGCTGGATCCCCGAGAAGCTGATCGACGCCAGCCCCTTCCACGGCTCCATGATCATCACCGACCTCGGCTCTCTGCGCATCGGGCCTGTGTTCCACCATATCTATAACTTCGGCACCCTGCCCGTATTTATAGCCTTCGGTGCAAAGCGCCATGCCTATGAGATCGACAGACACGGCCAGGTAGTCGACCACAAGTATGTTGACTGCAAGTTCGTCATGGACGAGCGCACCGTGGACGGCCATTATTACGCACAGTTCCTCCAGGCGGAGCGCTATCTCTTCCAGCACCCCGAAATTCTCGAGACCCCGCCCACGAAGGTTGTCGAGGACGTGTATTAATTAATATAAAACTCGTGTATAATTCTCTCCCTCGCTGTGAATTGCAGCGGGGGAGATTTGCGATTTCAGCCCATCTCGGCGAAAAACGCGCAAAAACTCTTGCCAAAAGCGCGTATTTGGTGCATAATTTATAGGTTACAGGGAGGGCTGGATTTTGAACTACAAGCTTGTTGCTTTTGATCTCGACGGGACGGTTCTGGACTCGAATAAGTACGTTTCCAAGAAAAACCGGAGTGCCATCTGGAATCTGGGTAAGTTTAATTATACTATAGTCGCGGCGACCGGGCGTCTCTATGAGGGCATACCGGAGCCGCTGCGGAAGATACCGTTCCTGCGCTACTGCATATGCGCAAACGGCGCCTATATCTACGACACCGCCCTCAAGAGGGCTATCAGCCGCACCGAAGTGCCGCTGGAATCCGCGTTGAAATTCTATGAATACATGGACACGCTTGACGTGCTCTATGACTGCTATCAGGCCAACACCGGATATATGACGCAGGATATGTACGACAGGGCGGAGGAGTATGTGCCGGAAAAGGGAATATTGCAGCTGGTCAAGACAATGCGCAATCCCGTACCGGAGCTCAAGCAGTATCTCAGGGAAAAAGGCGAGGATATCCAGAAGCTGCAGGCGTATTTTAAAGACACCGAGCTGCGCGACAGGGAGCTTCAGCTGCTGCCGAAGATGTTCCCGGAACTTTTGTTTACCACCTCCGTCAAAAATAATATTGAGGTCAACAGCAAGTATGCGAGCAAGGGCAGCGCTCTGGCCACACTCTGCGACTATCTCGATATTGATATCTCCGAGACCGTGGCCTTTGGCGACAGCTTAAACGACATGGACATGATACGCATGGCGGGGCTCAGCATCGCAATGGGAAATGCGCAGGACGAGATAAAAGAAGCTGCCGACATCGTCACGCTGAGCAATGACGAGGACGGCGTCGCGGACGCGATATATAAATATCTCCTCAAGAAGGACAAAAAAGGGCATTATCACAGGATAGACGATACAAATCCCCTGTCGATATATAAGAGAAAATAATATCTGCGGTTAATATTACGGAGGTTTTCTTATGAAGCTCAGCAATGCGAAAATATATAAAAACGGCCGCTTCGTGAGCGGCGGAATTGAGTTTGACAGCAAGATTACCGGCTTTGACGGCGAGGGCGGGACAGATATGCGCGGCGCGTATATTATCCCCGGCCTTATCGACATACACACCCACGGCGCAGTCGGCGCGGACGCAAGCGACGGCGAGGCGGAGGGCTATCGGAAGCTGAGCAATTATTACGCGCAGCACGGTGTGACGGCCTTTTGCGGCACGACTATGACACTCAAGGAGCCGGAGCTTATAAAGGCGTCGGAGACAATGCGCGCCTTCACCAGACCCGCAAACGGGGCAAAGCTCGCCGGCATACACCTTGAGGGGCCGTTCATATCATACGCCAAGCGCGGCGCACAGAACCCGGACAATCTTCACGCCCCGGACTGCGATATGTTCGACAGGATAAACGCGGCGTCCGGCGGCATGGTCAGGCTTATAACCGTCGCCCCGGAGATAGACGGAGCACTGGATTTTATACGCTACGCATCGAAAATCTGCACGGTCTCCCTCGGCCACAGCACGGCAAACTATGAGCAGGCCATGGCAGGTTTCGAGGCAGGCGCAAGCCACGTGACGCATCTTTTCAACGGCATGGAGGCCTTCCACCACAGAAAGCCCGGTCTTGTCGGCGCAGCGCTTATGTCCGGCGCCACGGCGGAGCTCATCTGCGACGGCTTTCACATACACCCGGCGGTTATCAACGCGGTGCACAAGATGTTCGGCGACAGAATGGTTATTATAAGCGACTCACTCCGCTGCGCCGGTATGCCGGACGGTGAATACGAGCTCGGCGGTCAGCCGATCATAGTCCGCGACGGTAAGGCCACCCTCTACGACGGGACCATTGCGGGCTCATCCTCCAACCTGCTGCAGGAGCTGAGAAACGTCGTGTCCTACGGCATTCCGCTTGAGGATGCGGTCCGCGCACTGACGGAGACCCCGGCACGTGTAGCGGGTCTGTTTGACACGATGGGCTCTCTCGAGAGCGGAAAATGCGCCGATATGCTGGTGCTGGACGAGAATCTCGCACTCAAAGCCGCATACATCGACGGCAGAGCTATAGAGCTCGAAGTTAAAGCATAATAGCAAGATAATCGCAAGTATAAAAACAGTATGTAAATTTGTAAAAAAATTATTCCAAAATGAAAACAACTGTGGTATAGTAATATCTGTATGAGCGATTTCAACGGATACGCCGTTATACAAACCGAAAGGAGTATATATCATGAAGAAATTTACAGCACTGCTGCTCGTTGCCGTCATGGCACTGAGCCTCGCGGCCTGCGGACAGACAACCGAGGAGAAGGCCGTGGATACCACTGTGGGCACCGGCAAGGTTGAAAAGGTTGAGGGTGAAACTCTCGCCGATGTAAGCGCACTGGAGCCTGCTGCAAACGTTAACCCCTCCCTGATCAACATCGGCCAGACAATGAGCGAGGAACACACCGGCGACGCATGGTACACTGACGCTGTTCGCGGCAATGATTATTTCTATCTCGAAGCTGCCGACAACAGCAGCATAGGCCTTGCCTACAAGAAGATGGAGAACGGCGAGTGCGTCAAGACTGTTATCTGCGCAATGACCGACGACAATCACCTTGTCGACGAAGAGGCTGCCGAGGGCGAGAGCAGCATAGACATAGTTTTCTATGACGAGTTCACCGCCTACGACTACAAGACCGAGAAGTGGTACGTCCGCGGCAATCCCGACGCGATCGAGCAGCTGTTCATCGGCTACCAGCTTGTTGAGCAGAGCAACCCCAGCAACACTCTCATTCTCCGCGCTGACGGCACCGGCACCGAGGTGTACGTGGACGAGGACGACCAGTCTGTCGAGTCCGAGCTCACATGGTCTCTCACCAGTGCCTCCACTCTCAAGTACAATGACGGCGAGTTTGACTATCAGCTCACCATCGTCACCGATGAGAATGACTGCTTCGTAAGCCTCTCCGAGGAGAACTTCCGCATCTTCGTCCTTGCTGATCAGGCAGGAGAGAGCACGGA
>CAVAPH010000106.1:4187-7304 GCA_963590455.1 bacterium
CCGAGACCACCGAGACCACCGAAGCCGCAGCCGAGACCGAGACTGCAGCTCAGGGCTGACATCTCAAGGCTTAGAAAAATATAATCAAGACACATCCCCCGACGAAAGCCGGGGGAGTTTTTTGCTTTAAACCCCACGATTTCACTGCTTCTGCCGGGCTGTATCACCAAAAAAGAGGAAGAAAGAAGGGGGAGAGGAGAAAAACGCCGGGCGGATTTCTCACGGACGGGATATAATACTCCCGTTATTTTCTTAGTCTTAGTCTTTTTCTTCGTCTTATGTCTTTGTCTTATGTCTTATTCTTTAGTAGGCTTACGTTCGCTTTATTTTGCTTTACTTCGCTTAGCTTTGCTTTGTTTCGCTTAGTTTCGCTTTACTTCGCTTTGCGTCGCTTAGTTTCGCTTTATTTCGCTTTGCTTCGCTTTACTCCGCTTTGTATCGCTTTGCCTCGCTTTTCTCCGCTTTTACTTCGCTTTATATCGCTCTATCCGGTTACGGCAGGCCTTCACACGACATATTATTATATTATTAAATAACCGCATTATTGCGAGAGGGTACTTAAAAAATAAAGCGCGTACGCCTTAACTCTCGCAATGCTGCAAGCTCGATATAATAATACCACATACTGATCAAAAAGTAAATCCCCCGGTACCGCGTTTTTGCAAGAAAATTTTTCAGGCGTGATTTTTAATATTGCATTTATGCGAATGATATGCTATCTTATATGCGAGGTGATATTATGACCACAGGCGAACGGATAAAACAGCGCAGGAAAGAGCTTGGAATGTCGGCGGAGCATGTAGCGGAGCAGCTCGGTGTTTCCCCGGCCACGGTGTACAGGTATGAGAAGGGCGACATTGAGAAGCTGCCCGGCAGTTACCTTGAGCCGCTCTCGAAGCTGCTGCAGACAACGCCCGCATATATAATGGGCTGGCCGGAGGAAAAGCCGCTGCCGGATAATATTATTCCGGTGCCCAAGATGAAAAAGATACCGCTCCTCGGTGAGATCGCCTGCGGTGTGCCGATTCTGGCGGTTGAGAACGCGGAGGAGACGGTCAGTGTCCCGGAGAACATCCACGCGGATTTCGCGCTCAAGTGCAAGGGTGATTCCATGATCAACGCCAGAATTTATGACGGCGACATCGTGTATATCCGCAGCCAGCCCATAGTTGACAACGGAAAGATAGCCGCCGTCCTCATCGACGATGAAGCGACGCTCAAACGCGTGCGCCTCTACCCTGATCACATAATCCTCGAACCCGAGAACCCGCAGTATAAGCCGCTTGTCTACTGGGACAAGGAGATGGACACCGTAAACATCCTCGGCCAAGCCGTAGCATTCACGAGCGCAATCTTGTGAGTGTGGAGAGTGGAGTGTGGAGTGAAATGCGGAGGGTGAAGAGTGGAGAGTGAAGAGAGAAGAACGGCTAGGAAGAAAAGCAAGGCGTTTGCTGTGCGTATTGTCAGGCTGTATCGCTATTTGTGCGATGAGAAGGGTGAATATGTGCTGTCAAAGCAGCTGCTGAGAAGCGGCACAAGCATTGGTGCAAACCTCGCAGAGGCAGAGTGCGCTATAAGCAGGAAAGATTTTTTATCCAAGGTATATATTGCCTTGAAAGAATGTATGGAAACAGAATATTGGCTGGAATTGCTGCATGAAACAGATTATTTGACCGAGCAGGAATATAAGTCAATAAATACGGATTGTGAAGAGCTGAGAAAGATGCTGTCCTCTACAACGAAGACCCTAAACTCCACACTCCACTCTCCACACTCCACACTATAAAAACCGGAGGTTTTTAAATGGACAAAATGACTGCTCCGATTAACCGGAGCTTTCTTGAGAGCGTTTCCGCTGTACTGGCACAGGCTCAAAAAAATGCAAAAACAGCTGTAAATCTCTCTATGGTCTATGCCTATTATGAAATCGGCAGAATGATCGTTGAGGAGGAGCAGCACGGTCAGAACAGAGCCGCCTATGGAAAACAGATATTGCAGGAGCTGTCGAATTATCTAACCGAGAAATACGGAAAAGGATTTTCAACGACGAATTTGAGACAGATGCGGAATTTTTATATGGTTTATTCGCAGGATCAAATTCAGCAGACGCTGTCTGCTGAATTCGAGAACCTTCCCGCGGTCAGTACCGGCAGAAGGTTTTACCTGAGCTGGTCGCATTATCTCAAGCTCATGCGGATAGATAATATAGATGAACGTCATTTTTATGAAATCGAGTCAGTGAAAAATGACTGGAGCCTTACCGAGCTGAAACGGCAATACAATAGTTCGCTCTATGAGCGCCTTGCACTTAGTACCGATAAGGACAAGGTCTATCGCCTTGCATTGGAAGGACAGAAGGTTGAGACTGCAAAAGATGCCGTCAAAGACCCGTATGTACTGGAATTTCTCGGTCTGAAAGAACTGCCGGAATACTCTGAAAGCGAGCTGGAAAGCCGCATTATTGATAATTTGCAGCAGTTTTTGCTGGAGCTTGGTAATGGCTTTGCGTTTATCGGCAGACAGGTGCGCTTCACGTTTGACGAGGAGCACTTCATGGTGGATCTGGTTTTCTACAACCGTCTGCTGCGTTGCTTCGTGCTGTTTGATCTGAAAATCGGCGAGTTGAAGCATCAGGATATCGGTCAGATGCAGATGTATGTCAACTACTATGACCGAAAGGTAAAACTGCCGGATGAGAATCCGACAATAGGAATTGTGCTTTGCAGAGATAAGAACAATGCTGTTGTGGAAATGACCTTGCCGGAGGATAATACGCAGATTTTTGCAAGCAAGTACGAGACGGTCTTGCCAAGCAAGGAAGCACTGCAAAAACTGCTGGAGGAACAGTAATAATCTTAGATCGGAGAGGCAGACTTGAGCGATGAGGGAGTTTAGCATTCGACCTTGTAACTTTTAACGATTACACCAAACGCCTGCCGCATTACGCGGCAGGCGTCTTTCCGGATATCACTGTTTTATTATAATATTTTACTCTATATTGACACCGTAAACCTCCCCGGCCAGCCCATAGCGTTCACGAGCGCAGCGCTGTGAAAAAAGAGTGGAGTGTGAAGAGAGGACAACAACTCCACACTCCACACTCCACACTCCACACTC
>CAVAPH010000107.1:0-7206 GCA_963590455.1 bacterium
ATATTACCGAAGGAATTTTATAATATATGATGCTACTGAAATTCACCGTGTCATACCCAAATATAAGATAGATCACTGCGAGCATAAGAGGATAGCCCCAAACATACACCAGCGAGCCGTCAGCTTCTTCCGGCATGCTGGTTGGGTGCATGAAGTAATTAAGCTCGGCCTGCTCTTCCAATCTGCCCTGTGCAATGGCAATGCCCTCATTGATGTATGCGGCAAAATCATCGCCCCAGATGCAACTCGGATAAAGGCTAAATGTCGTCAAAGCGAGGACAATAACGGCTATAACAACAGCTAAAATTATATCTGAACCCCTATAACGGTAGTCAAGTGCATCCCTGTCAAGTACCATTGGATACCTCCTGCTTTCTATTTATAAGAAGTAAGAATATAATAGACAACAAATTTGGAAATTGCAAGTCTCAGTTTTGCAATCACATGAAAATGCATCGTGCGCCATTGAGTCTGTCCAAACTGATAACGGCCCTGAGTTTACCAATCGTCTGAATGCTCATTGCTCTGACAAGGAAACTCTCTTTGAAGAATCCCTGAGAAAGCTGGTGATTCGTCACAAGCTCATCAAGCCCTACACGCCCAGACACAACGGCAAGGTTGAGCGAAGCCACCGCAAGGACAATGAGTATTTTTATGCAAGCCATAAATTCTATTCCTTCGATGACTTCCGAAAACAGCTTGCTGTCTGGAACAGAAAGTACAATAACTTCCCTATGCGTCCCCTAAATTGGCGCTCTCCTGCTGATGTCCTTTCTTCCTTCCCTGACTGTAAACTATGATTGACTAACCGACAGTTAGTTTCTTGATTGATTGTGAAATGAACATGGAGACTCAGAGGAAAAATCACAGCCGTACACTCCGGAAGGAAACTCCGGGTTGTACGGCTGAATGCTGTTATATTAAGAATTATTTATTGCTCTGGAATCTGTAGAGCATGTTTTCGACGCTGCCGTCGAGGACCTGGATGAAGCGCTCTTTTGTGATGCTGGGCGGGAGCTTCATGCCAAGATCAAGCCACTGGGAAATAAGACCGATGATGCCGTTTGCGTAGAATTCCACGACAAACTCGAAGTCCTGACGGTCGATATTGCGGCCATCACAGACAATCTCCGCGAAGCCGCGGATGCAGTTCTGCAGCCTCTCCTTCAGGAATCTCAGCATATAAAGGCGGCTGTTAGAATTATAAACATTGAGTGCAAAAACACGATTCTCGTGCAGGTACTCAAAGAACTTCAAAACATCTTCCCGCCAATGATCGTACACTATTTCTTTGGGCAGGACCCGATTAGCATCCTCTTCAAAAACCCACTCGAGAAGATCGTATACATCATCAAAGTGATAATAAAAAGTCTGTCTGTTTACTCCGCAAATTACGACAAGATCTTTTACGGTAATCTTATTCATCGGCTTTACAGCCATCATCTGTTTCAGCGCCGTCGCAAAAGCTTCCTTTGTTGAAGAACCCATAGCACACTCTCTCCTGTTGAGCAATTTTGCCTGTATTTAATTTCCTGTATGATTATTATATCACAGGATTTTTGATATTGCAATTGAATTAGTATTTACATTCGCATTTTTTTGTATGATTTCAATGTGAATTAATGAAGCAACTTATTCTTCGTCTGCACGTGTAAGCGCACAACCGTCCAATGTAGAAAAGCTAACCACATCCACAGACTCATGTGTCAATGTATCGTATACAATAAGCGTCAGCTCATTGCTGCCGAACCACGTCAGTTTTTCATTGCCAAGTATAACATTTTCATACTCAAAGCTAACCTGCAGAGATTTCCCGTCAAGCGTGGAGGTAAATGTATCGCCATCTTTTTCGGTCGAGGCTAATTCACCGTTTGAACTGTCGGTTATCAGGAAAGCAGCTTTTTCGGCTGAAGAGAATTTCGAACTGCTCAGGCCGATACTCTCAAGCTCTTCGAGTATAAGCTGAAAGTCTTCGCTCTCTTCCCAGGGTGAATTTTTGACGACTATAACCGCTCTGCCGTTTTTGCGCAGCTCTGCGAAATAATCTTCTGTGTCGGTAACAGAGGCAAGATAATTATTATTAACATCGTGCGCATTGACATCCCAGCTTGAGTATGTCGCGTCTCCGCGATGATCGGTCACGCCGTATTCCTCGCCGAGATAGGCCCCCAGCCACTGAGCAACCTTTCTCGCACCGCCGGCGTTCATATGCCGATCGAGTGACCAGTCAGTTTCTTCAATTCCGAGCTCATCCTCCATGAGATTCATGTTAATAAAATTAAGCCCGTTTTCATCGGCAATGTCTGAAATAGTATTGTAATATGGTTGAGTCGCCTTTTTTTCAAGTGCCGGAGTTTTCAAGAGCAAGAGCGGTATCCCCTGCTCATCGCAAAGCGCGATAATTTTATCGAGATACTCGCGCTCTTTATCCATAATTTCTTTCTTTTCAGTTATTCCCTCTGCACTCTCCTGCTCATAGATGCCGCTGCCGTACATGAGGTAGCTGCCCTTGAAGTTTTCCTGATTTGCAGACCAAGGGAAATGTTCAAAGTCCTTCTCTTCAAGCTCATCAAAACGGCCGTGATAGAGCGGAAAGCCCAGAAGAAGATTAATCCATCTGTCGGATGGGGCCGAGGCTTTTACAGCCTCTATTTTGTTCTTGGAAAGCTTCATTCCGGCAGTGTTTTTTATCTGGTTTTGCTCTTCGGAATATTCGTAATCGCTTGTCGCCGCAGTCACTTCAAGCACTATCACCTTCGGAGTCTGGTACTTGAGGGCCTCGACTATATAATGATATGAATTCCACAGCGGCTGAACTCCACCCCAGAGGTCATATGCGGATATGCCGTACTCATCCCACAGAGTTGCAGTGTCTATATTGATGCCTGAATGACTGTTGCCGACAAGCAGCACATCAACCGTGCCCTCAGGCTGCGCATAAAAGCTCTGCATGGTAAGTATGCCATCGGCGCGCTTCATAACAAGCACTCTGTTTGCATACCAGAGGCCACCAAGCGCAATTGCGATTACGAGCAATATGCAGATAATTCTTGAGATATATTTTTTCATGGCCGCCTCCTAAAAACCTGCATATACGAATGCGCTTGAGGAATACTGCGCACCGTAGACGCCAACGACGATAATGGAAAAGAAGAGGGCCAGCACAAGTGCAGCTCTGAACGCCGGATTCTGCTTAATTATATTTTTGCAGCTGTAGCCATGCTCACGCAGAGTAGAGACAACAAGTAATACAAGGCCTGCCGCAATGCAAACCTTCCAGTCAGTTGCCGTCATACCCATTTCGCAGAAAGAACCGTCAAACAATACCCAGGGATTCCAGACGGTGAACATCTGGCGGAAGTAAACTGCCGTGGCTTTCAAGCCGCCTATGCTGAACGGGACGACATTTGCCGCCATCAGCATAAAGACGATAAAGCGCTGGAGCATTTTGTAGCCGGCTGTTTCCCTGTTAATGTGAAGTGCATTGCAGAGCTTTAATCTGTACGGAAGTGTAAGCTGGCCGACAGTCGTATATGTCGCAGCAACGAAGCCCCACAGGGCAAATGTCCATGCAGCGCCGTGCCAGAGGCCACTTGCAGTAAACACGATGAAAGTATTGAGTATTTTTCTTGCATTTCCCTTTCGGCTGCCTCCGAGCGGAATATATACATAGTCCGTAAACCAGCTCGTCATGGAGATGTGCCAACGCCGCCACATTCCTGCGACAGATGTTGCAAACCACGGTTGATTGAAGTTGTCCGGAATGTCAAAGCCAAACAGATTTGCAACTGCAATTGCCATATAGCTGTAACCGGCAAAGTCGAAATAGAGCTGAAGCATAGCACATGAAACATGCACCAGCATAACAAAGCCGCCGTAATTATAGTAATTGGAGAAAACGTGCGTAACAAAGCCCGAAAGCCTATCTGAAAGAACAAGCTTCAAAAAAGCGCCCCACAGAAACGTATAGATAAAAATCTGAAAGCGTTCCCAGGTCAACTCACGCCGGCGGCGAATCTGCGGAAGAAAGCTGGCAGCGCGAAGAATCGGGCCGGATATAATTGTCGGAAAGAAGCTTACAAAAAGGCTGTAGTTGATAATATCATGCTCCGCCTCAACCTTGCCGCTCTTAAGATCAAAAAGATACGTGGAGCTCTGGAAAGTATAAAATGCAAGTCCGACCGGCAGGAGAATATCCGGCACTGCAATTGCCACTCCGAACAGGCTGAGCAGCGAATTGATATTGCCAAGGATAAAACCGGTGTACTTAAACACTATGAGGATAAGCAGATTTAATATAAAAGCCCAGTTATAAACTCTCCGCGCCTTATTCTCGTCCTTCTGCTTTTCTCCGAGCAGGCCGCCAAAATAAGTTACTGCAATGCTCAATGCAAGGACAATGAGATACTTTACGTCATAGCTTGCATAAAATATTATGCCGGCTATGAGCAAAACTATGTTCTGCCCCTTTGCAGTCTTGCCGAGAAGCACATAAAAGAGAAAGCACAGCGGCAAAAGCAGCGCCCAAAACTGAATACTAACAAACGCCATTTATTCTGTTACCTTTGCTTATTTAGCTTATTTAGATTATTGATTAAAAATAATAAGATAACTCAGCTTAGAGAAGCACGACGCCTGCCTTTTCACAGGCCTTAACCGTCTCGTCATCCCAAATGGATGCCTGAACCTCACCTATATGTGCCTTGCCGAGAAGAAGCATAGAAAGTCTCGACTGACCGATACCTCCGCCGATGGTCAGCGGAAGTTCACCGTTCAAAAGCGCCTTGTGATAAGGCAGTTCGCGGCGTTCATCATGGCCGGAAATCGTAAGCTGCTTGTCGAGCGCCGCAGGATCGACTCTGATTCCCATAGAGGAAACCTCCATGGCACAGCCAAGCCAGTCGCACCAGAAGAGAATATCACCGTTCAGAGTCCAGTCGTCATAGTCGGGTGCGCGACCGTCATGCGGCTTGCCGGATTTCAATGCGCCGCCGATACCCATGATAAACACAGTCTTATGCTCTTTAACGTATGCATTTTCACGTTCTTTCGGAGTTTTGTCGGGATACATATCCTCAAGCTGCTGCGCCGTAACAAATGAGACGGTGCGTTCCAGCTTGCTGAGAGACTGCAGCTGCGGATAAATCGCCTGCATGGTATCCTGCGTGTCGCATATTGCGCTGACAATATCCATAACAGTAGACTTAAGATAATCTATATTTCTGTTCTCCGGAAGAATAACCTTTTCCCAGTCCCACTGGTCAACGTAAACGGAGTGGAGATTATCCAGTACGTCCTCATCACGGCGAATAGCGTCCATATCGGTGCAAAGACCGCGTCCGGGATAGAAGCCGTAGCGCTTAAGGGCAAGGCGCTTCCACTTTGCGAGTGAATGGACGACCTGTGCCTGCTTGTCAGAGCGCAGAATATCAAAGGAAACAGGGCGCTCAACTCCGTTGAGGTCATCGTTAAGACCTGTCCCGGCCTCAACAAACAGTGGGGCCGAAACTCTGTACAAATTCAAAAGTGCGCAGAGTCTGTCTTCAAACAGGCGCTTGAGAAGCCCAATAGCCTTTTGCGTATCATAAATGCCCAGGAGACTTTTGTAACCTTCAGGAATTATTGAATTCATTTTTTCTTGCTCCGTTCCTCGCTCACAAGAGCGATAATTCTTTGATAGTAATCCTCCGCGCCGCTGCGGAAATTCTTTTCTATGAGCTTTGCCTGATCTTCATCCGCAACGAGCAGACGTAGATCTATTATATTACCTTTTCCGTCTGACATTGCCAGATGAACAAAAAGGCCGTCGTCCGTTCTCTCATGCTCCGTTGTTATCATTGCGTCTCTGCGCAGTCTCGCCGCGACAGGCTCAAGCAGACGTTCTGCCTTCGTACGAACAGAGTACGGTAAACTGCTTTCAACGGTCTCTGCGTTGCGCGCGCCCTTCTCCGTGATCTTATATCCGCCCTCGCACTCCTCTATATGCTTGGTATCAATAAGTTCATTGAGGCAGTCAGTATAATCGAAATAGCCGACACCATCATCGCACTGACACAATTCGAGAAGAGTCTCCGGTTCTACAACTCCGGGCAAACGACGCAATATAAAGAGGATAAGTATCTTTATATCCAGCTTTTCGTGTATAAAACCAAATCTTGGCACAGTATACCTCCTTCTCAAGTCTGCCTTCATAATGCATGGCACACAATAATTTATTGTATTATAAACCCGGGACTTTTTCAAGGATTAATTGTGATTAAATACGCAAAAAGTTTCAACCGGCTGTAGCTCAAATGCACTCTGCAAACTGTTGTATACGCAACAGCAGTTAGGCTTGCAAAATGTTATATTCTAGTTACATGGATGGAAGGAGCGAATATAAATGATAAGAAGAGTTATTCATATTGATGAGGACAAGTGTATCGGATGCGGTGCATGTGCCGACGCCTGCCATGAGGGAGCAATTGCAATTGTCGACGGTAAGGCTAAGCTGATGCGTGACGACTATTGCGACGGTCTCGGCGACTGCCTGCCCACCTGCCCGACGAATGCTATCAGCTTCGTTGAACGTGAGGCCGCAGCATATGACGAGAAAGCCGTCCTCGAAAGCAAGCAGAAGAAAGCGCTTGAAAATGCCGCAAAGCCCGCACATGTCGGCGGTTGCCCCGGTCATCAGATGCGCAGTTTTAATCGCAGCTCGGAAGCTGCCGAGCCTGCAGTTTCTCCGGCAGCTGCTGTTACTTCACAGCTTGCGCAATGGCCGTGCCAGATTAAGCTCGTCCCGGTAAATGCGCCTTATTTCAACGGTGCAAAGCTGTTGATAGCTGCGGACTGCACTGCGTACGCCTACGCAAATATGCACAGCGAGTTTATGCGCGGCAAAGTCACTCTTATCGGCTGCCCCAAGCTCGACAGCATTGATTACAGCGAGAAGCTGGGCGAAATTATCAGCAATAACGACATCAAGAGTGTCACTGTGGTACGCATGGAGGTTCCCTGCTGCGGTGGCATTGAGCTTGCAGTCAAGAAAGCACTGCAGGCGAGCGGTAAGTTTATTCCCTGGCAGGTCGTTACCATCTCCTGTGACGGCCGCAAGCTGGATTAAAGCGTAATGTAATAACTTGATATAAATTTCAGCGCGCTGCATGCTATTCCCCATGCAGCGCGCTTTTATGTTCTTTTAGTGCTTTGTATAGTATATCTCTT
>CAVAPH010000108.1:0-7189 GCA_963590455.1 bacterium
ACATTATGCAATGAAATGGGAAAAAATTCGTAAAAATTAATTATTGAAAATGCATTCATGAATAGTTATAATTATTTCAATAAACATGGAGGTGGCTTAAATGAAACCAGTATCAAAAATTGCAGAAGCCGTTCGAGCTTCAACTACTCTTGCTGTTGACAGCCTTGCTAAGCAAATGAAAGCAGACGGTCTTGATGTTGTAGGCTTTGGAACCGGTGAACCTGATTTTAATACTCCAGACAATATTAACATGGCCGGTATTAGAGCAATTTGCGATGGCAAAACAAAATATACGCCGGCAGCCGGTATAATTCCTCTGAGAAAAGCTATAGCACAACGATTAAAAGAGGATTGCGGCGTTGATTATGATTATACTCAAATAGTTGTTGCAAGCGGTGCAAAACATAGTGTTTATATCGCTCTTGCCGCAATAACCAATCCCGGTGATGAGATAATAATCCCGGCACCATTTTGGGTAAGTTATTACGAAATGGTTCGCATGGTGGGCGGCACTCCGGTTATTGTTCGTGCAGGAGAAGAGCAGGATTTCAAAATTACCGCTCAGCAGCTTGAGGAGGCAATAACCGATAAAACAAAGTGCCTTATGCTCAACAATCCTTCTAACCCCACCGGTATGATATATTCAGAGGCAGAACTTCGCGCAATTGCGGAAGTATGCGTAAAACATGACCTGTATATTATAGCTGATGAAATTTATTATCAGCTTATATATGATGGAATTAAGTTTACGAGTATAGCAAGTTTAAGCGATGACATAAAAGAACGTACTCTATTAATTAACGGAGTGTCAAAGTCATATGCAATGACCGGATGGCGTGTCGGATACTGTGCGGCAAACAAAACACTTGCAAAGATAATGTCAAATTTCCTGAGTCATTCAACAGGAGCTCCGTCAACAATAAGCCAGTGGGCATCAGTTGAAGCTCTTTCAGGTCCACAGGATGGCATTGAAAAGATGCGACTTGAATTCCTTAAAAGACGTGATTATATAGTAAAACGCATAAATTCCATCGAGGGTGTTAGCTGCATTAATCCAAATGGCGCATTTTATGTCATGATGAACATAGAGCAGCTTATCGGTAAGACACTTGGCGGCAAGCTTATTGAAAACGATGATGACTTCGCAGTCGCATTGCTTGAAAAAGCACTTGTAGCCGTAGTTCCTTGCTCCGGCTTCGGAATGAAGAATTTTGTACGTTGGTCATATGCTGCATCAATGGAGAATATCGAAAAAGGCCTTGATCGCCTTGAAAAATTCATAAATGAATGATATACTCACCCAAAAAGGGTAGTGTATCTAAGAGTTATTTTAGCATTAGAATCACCCCATTAACATATTGTTAATGGGGTGATTTTCTCAGTAAAGGACTTTAGGAGAATAATATGAAACAAAAAACGGTGTTTTGTTGCTCAGAGTGCGGTAACGAAACATTAAAATGGAGCGGTAAATGTCTCGCCTGCGGTGCATGGGACAGTCTTGTTGAAGTAAAAGCAGATATAAAAGGGAAGGGCAATTCAAAAGGTAATACTCATATTTCTACCAATAAAAAACCAAAGCTTATATCAGAGCTTAATACGGAAGATGAAATTCGTTTTTCAACAGGCATTGTTGAATTTGACCGAGTGTTAGGCGGTGGAGCAGTCAGGGGGTCGTTAGTGCTTGTTGGAGGCGCTCCCGGTATAGGAAAATCCACTTTGTTGCTTCAGCTTTGCGGTTTAACCGACGCAGGGCAAAAGATTCTCTATGTTACCGGTGAAGAAAGTGAACGGCAGCTTAAGATGCGTGCACAGCGTTTAGGCGTTGATAAAGGTGAGATATATGTTCTGGCGGAAACAGGGCTTTCCGAAATTGTCGAAAATATCGAAAATCTGTCGCCAGACATCGTAATAATCGATTCCATACAGACTATGTTCGATGCTGACATATCCTCCGCTCCGGGCAGTATAAGCCAAGTTCGCGAATGCACAATGTCTATAATGCGGCTAACAAAAGAAAAAGGATTTACAACTTTTGTCATTGGTCATATCAATAAAGAAGGCAATATTGCCGGACCTAAAGTTCTTGAACATATGGTCGATTGTGTGCTTTATTTTGAGGGAGAACAAAATACTTCGTTCAGGATACTTAGAGCGGGAAAAAACAGGTTTGGCTCAACGAATGAAATCGGCGTCTTCGAGATGAATGACAATGGATTAAAAGAACTTAAAAATCCGTCCGAAATATTGCTCTCCGGCAGACCCCAAAATGCTCCCGGCACCTGCGTAACTTGTGTGGTTGAAGGATCGCGACCAATTTTAGCGGAAATTCAGGCTTTGATTGCACCGGCAGCATACAATTCAGGCAGAAGAAATTCAAACGGCATTGACTATAATCGCGCAACGCTTCTTCTTGCTGTTCTTGAAAAACGCGGAGGAATGTCTGTTACGGCTTGTGATGCGTATATAAATGTAATAGGTGGGCTTGAACTTGATGAACCTGCCGCAGATTTAGCAACCCTGCTTGCAATTGCGAGTAGCTTCAGGGATTTACCTTTGGGCAGGGATCTTGCCGCAGTCGGAGAGGTAGGCCTGTCAGGAGAAATAAGAAGTGTAAGTAATCTGAATTCACGCCTATCGGAAATCGCACGGCTTGGTTTTAAACGCTGCGTAATTCCATCGCATATAAAAGACGATATCAGAAAACCTGACGGATTGGAATTAATTAGCGTCAAAGATGTACGAGAAGCAATCAAATTAACGCTTGGATAATTATGAATAGATTTGTCGATATACCGCATCTTCCGAAGGGATATGTGTGCAGTGTTATAATCGGAGAAAAATATAAAAGTATTCTGCAGCCCGCGCTGTCACGCAGAGACATAGACACAATCTGCCTTAAAGATAATCTCTACGTCGACAAACGACTTTCAGGGCATTGTGATTTGACGGCAGTTCATTTAGGTGGAAATAGACTTGCTGTACAGGAAGGTTACAGCAGAGAATGTGAAAAGATTAGCAATGTAGAAATTATAAATACTGCGATTCCCAGAGAAATTAACTATCCTTATGATTCCGAGTTAAATTTCTGTATCATAGGAAACAGATTAATATATAATCCCAAAACCGCAAATAGAAAACTAACAGAGCTGATTAAAACTGAAAAAATAAGCTGTAAACAAGGATACACCAGATGCTCAATATGCGTAGTCAATGAAAATTCAATAATTACAGCAGATAAATGTATTGCAGCCAAAGCAACTGCTGCAAGAATGAATGTTTTGCAAGTAAAAGATAATCTTGTTAAGCTTGATGGGTTTGAATATGGCTTTATAGGCGGAGCAACATTTAAATTGAGTAAAAATGAACTTGCTTTCACAGGACTAATCAATGATTATCATGAGCAAAATCGAATTGAGTCATTTTTGAAAGGTCACGGTGTTCAAGCAGTGTATTTAACATCAAAACCATTATTTGATATCGGAAGCGCAATTCCTATTATAGAAAATATATAATATATACGTTTCATCTCCCCTAAATTGAACAAAATCTTTATTTTGCTTAATTATCAGTCGATTTGTCTATAGACAATTCTTCGTCCGCCCTGCTATAATTACAGCATAATGAAATTGGAGTTATTGATACAATGGATTACAGAAACGAAGCGCCAGATGTGATAAAAAACTTTTTAATTTATCATGAGACTATTAAGGGGCATTCTTCAAAAACGGTTGAAGAATACTATCTTGATTTAAGAACCTTTTTTCGTTATATGAAAATAATTCGCGGATTTGTTCCGCGTAATACCGAACTTGAGGATATCAAAATTGATGATATTGATATCGATTTTGTTAAGTCTGTCACTGTTTCTGATGCATATGAGTATCTTGCCTTTCTCTCGCGAGATAGAGTAAAAAATCAGCACAGCAGAGAAACGCAATATGGTACGACTGCATCGACCAGAGCAAGAAAAGTTTCTACAATAAGAAGTTTTTATAAATATCTGACTGTTAAGGCAAAGTTATTGGATGTAAATCCAATGCAAGATCTCGATGTTCCAAAGATACCTAATAAGCTTCCGCGGTATTTAACACTTTCGGAAGCGCAAGCACTCCTCTCCTCTGTCGATAGTAAAAACAAAGAACGTGATTACTGTATTCTTTGTATATTTTTGAATTGCGGTCTTCGAATATCTGAAATTGTCGGACTCAACTTATCGGATATTAGAGAAGATCACATAAGAGTTTTTGGTAAAGGCAGCAAAGAAAGGACAATTTATATCAATGATTCCTGTGCTGATGCTATTAATAATTATTTGAATATAAGAAAAAATATTGCCGCAATCGACAAAAATGCTCTTTTCCTATCTAACAGGCGAAAACGCATGAGTCGTGAAGCCGTACACAGCATGGTTAAAAATTCTCTTCGTCATGCAGGTCTTGATGCAGATAAATATTCTGCACACAAACTAAGGCATACTGCGGCAACCCTTATGCTTCAGAACGGAGTTGATGTCAGAACCCTTCAGGAGCTGTTAGGACATGATAATTTGAATACCACTCAAATTTACACTCATGTTGATAATACAGAATTGCGTATAGCTGCACAAGCAAATCCTCTTGCCAATTTTGAACCGAATCACGAAAAAAAAGACTAATGAATTTCCTCATTAGTCTTTTGATTTTCCCTATTTTTCAGGTCTCTATTTGTCGTCTGCTTGAAGTCTGGCAGCACTAAGCACTCCAAGGATTGCCGATGAAAAATCGAGAAGTACAATAAACCACATTGTTATACTGCCGGTTATGGCAAGTATGACCAATACAAGCTTTACTATCAATGTGAAAATCAGATTTTCTTTCGACATAAGCTTTATCGTATGCGACAAAGTATACAACATAGGGATGCTATAAATTCCTGTATTGTTCATTAACATGTCGGCACAATTAAATGCTGATCCAATCTTTGCATCAATGTCTGCAGCTGTGTGATATTCAAGATTTTCAGCACTTATATACATTAGTGCCTCACCGGGTGCTAAACTTTCCTTTTGCTTTTGTATGATACCGGCCTTATCAGCGAAGTTGCATTCGTAATACAGCTCATCAGCATTAACAGCCTTTGAAAGTTTCTCGCTGATATCACGGCCATCTTCGGTAATGAGCACGCTTTTAATATTTCCGATAGCTGACAGATCCGATATAACGCTCTCTGCATATGGATTAATTTTTTCCTTTAGAGTAATGCTACCAGCATATTTGTCTCCAATGGCAAGAAAAAGAATGTATCCGCTCTTCCTTTCCGAATCCGGGATAGTAATACCTTTTGCATCAAATAAATCCAATGTTCCGAGCAGTATTCTTTTTCCCTTCAAGCTTATCTGCATTCCACACCCGGGGATATCTTCGAAATCCGATATATATGTAGGAGTAATGTTTCCACTGTATGAGCTTATAATAGGGGCTGCAAAACGTTGCTCAGATTGATATGCCGTATATGCGGCAAGCATAAGAAAACTCTCTTTATCTAATATAGGCGAGTTAACCGTGGTAAGCTTTGGTGTTCCATCCGTAAAAACATCAAATTTGTCATATATAATGGATGTAACATTTCCCACACTCTCAAGTGTTTTTGCATCTTTAATGTAAATTCCATACTTTGCAGCACAACCGATTCCAGAAAATGAATAGACACTATGAGCGGCCAATGCAGAAACCGGCACAGCAGACATAATAAGCATACAACCTCTCCTGATGCTCATAATGTATGTCATGTCAGTAAAGAAAGGCACAGCGACAGCGAATAAAATTCCGACAACAAAAGCAGCTTTGGAGAACAATTCAAGGAATGGAAGATATTTATCGGCAATGGAATTTTCAGAAGCATGAGGACCAATAAGTGTGCTTCTTATTTGAGAGTCCTCTTCCCTGCTGCCTGTAACACAATCGGCAACTGATCGTTTGGTTTTTCGAATCACAATATTTAAGCAGGAACGACAAATTTGATAAATTGCCAACATTACTATAGTTTCGATATAACAACCAATGCTAAAGCATGCAATTGCACATAGGCAAATCAGAAGCTGATTGTTTAGATATTCTCTTTTCCTGATAATCTTCTCTGCCGCTGCAATAATCAAGTCTATTCCACTGATAATGGCAGCGAACACTAATATGACAGTAGAAATAAATGATGCTGCATTGACTGAATACGCAATTATCAGCAGTAAAACAGATAAAATTGCTCTGAAGATTGTAACTGTCTCCTGTATAGTCCCTTTATTGTTCGGGGTATATTTCTTTTTCAATTGCTTTCCGGCCATTGCAGCACCTCCCTTTTATTAGTTATAACTTATCAAGCCTTCCCGTCACACCCAAGGACATCTGTAATTTTATGGGCGACCATAGCTTTAATCGCTGCTCTTGCGGGCTTTAGATATTGTCTGGGATCAAAATGATCTGGGTGTTCATTGAAATATTTACGTATACTTGCAGTCATTGCAAGGCGCAGATCCGAGTCAATGTTTATCTTGCATACCGCCATTGATGCGGCTTTACGAAGTTGATCTTCGGGAACACCGATTGCTCCGGGCATATTTCCGCCGTTTTCATTTATGATTTTGACAAATTCCTGCGGAACAGATGATGAGCCATGCAAAACTATTGGGAAACCCGGAAGACGTTTTTCAACTTCTTCAAGAATGTCAAAGCGCAGTTGGGGATTCGTACCCGGTTTGAATTTATACGCACCATGAGATGTGCCTATTGCGATTGCAAGAGAATCGCACCCTGTTTTTTCGACAAATTCCTGCACATCTTCCGGACGTGTATAAGAGGAATCTTCAGCCTTAACTTTAACCTCATCTTCTATTCCGGCAAGAGTGCCAAGTTCTGCTTCAACGACAACCCCATGATCATGGGCATAATCGACTACCTGACGAGTAATCTCAATATTCTCCTCAAGAGGCTTTGATGAGGCATCGATCATAACAGAGGTAAAACCACCATCAATGCAGGACTTACAGAGTTCAAAACTGTCACCATGATCAAGATGAAGAGCAATCGGCAACCCGGTCTCTTCTACGGCAGCTTCAACGAGCTTCATAAGATAGGTGTGGTTTGCATAAGCGCGAGCGCCTTTTGAAACTTGAAGAATCAATGGGGCATTTAAATCCTTGGCAGCTTCAGTAATACCC
>CAVAPH010000109.1:0-7107 GCA_963590455.1 bacterium
AAGTCTCTCCAGGTCTGTATGTATTCGTCGGCTTTTTCCTTCGTTTCGGCTTCGGCGGCCATGCGGAGGAGGGGTTCGGTGCCGGAGAAGCGGCAGATTACCCAGCTGTCGTCTTTGAAATAGATCTTGCAGCCGTCCTCGCGGCTTATGTGATCCACATTTTCGCCAAAGTCAGGCGCGCGCAGTTCTTCAAAGAGAAAATGCTGCAGCTCTTCTTTGCGTGAGGGTGTCATTGTAAACGAGGCCTCGGAATATGCAAGCTCTCCGTAGAGTGCGCAGATTTCGTCATACAGCTCTGAGAGCTTCTTCCCGGTTACTGCAAGCATTTCTACCAGAAGCGATGCCGCATATATGCCGTCCTTACCTGAAATATGTCCCCGTACGGCAAGACCGCCGGAGGATTCGCCGCCGATTATTGCGTCCGTCTCGGTCATCTTCGCAGATACCCACTTGAAGCCGACAGGCACCTCATAGCACTTCTGACCGAGTCCCTTTGCCACACGGTCGAGCAGATGTGTGGTGGAGTTGTTGCGCACGCATGGCCCGTTCCAGCCGCGATATTTCACAAGGTAGTAGTACAAGAGCACGAGCAGCTTGTTTGGATGGACAAAGCGGCCCATATCATCAATAACGCCAAGTCTGTCCGCATCGCCGTCAGTCGCAATACCGAGATCACAGCGGTATCTGTCGAGCACAACTGCGGACAGCGGCCCCATAGTCTCCTCATTGGGAGCAGGCAGCTTGCCGCCGAAAAGCGTGTCATGTCTGTCGTGGATAATCTCGAGATCGCAGCGGCAGGTCATCAATATCATGCTCAGGCAGGTCTGGCTCACACCATACATGGGGTCGAGAGCTATACGCAGCTGCGCCTTTTTTATTGCCTCAACGTCAATGGACGCAAGAATGCTGTCAATATATTCATTTGCCGGATTTTTCTCGACAATGCTTCCGGCGGCAAGCGCCTCATCATAATCAACGCTCTTCACATCCGATGGACTGAGCTTTGCTATCTCTTCCTCTATTTTAGAAGTTACGGTTCTGTCGGCATCCCTTCCGCCTGATGTGAACACCTTTATGCCGTTGTAAATTGCCGGGTTATGGCTTGCCGTGATCGCCATGCCGTATGGCAGAGCGCGCGTTTTGACAACATACATGATAAGCGGGGTGGGCGATGATCTGTTTATCATATATACTCTGAATCCGTAGCCCACCAGGACTTCAGCCGCCCAATGTGCCGATTCTTTTGAAAGAAACCGTCTGTCATAGCCGATGCATATCTCTGCGCCCTCGTGTCCTTCGCTGAGCATGAGATTGCAGAGGCCGGCTGAGAGAAGGCGGATATTCTCTTTCGTAAACTCGTCTGCAATAACTGCACGCCATCCACCGGTTCCGAATTTTATCATATGTAAGCCTCCCTGATTGTATAAGTGACGTGTTGATTTAATGATATTTTATCATTTCACGCCATATGGCACAAGGGAAAAATTCGTATTTTGGGTATATAAAAATTAAAATTTGCATGATCTTAACTTCTGCACTCACGCCGGATATGACGGTGAAAAATATGCGGTCTTAGCCTGACGATAACAGCACATACCGTTGACATGCGGGCTTATAATCGATATAATATCGCGCGTTACGGGAGATTTATGCGCTGTTTTTATGCGCACCGGCTTTGTATCTGAGGTTATAATATTTATGGAACAGAGTGAAAAATTGACTTTGCGTGAATGTGTTGTCGGCGACCGCAGCTTT
Organism: bacterium; assembly: GCA_963590455.1. GTDB lineage: Bacteria > Bacillota > Clostridia > Oscillospirales > Oscillospiraceae > Limivicinus. The sequence goes on from CAVAPH010000109.1 coordinate 1,756, forward strand.
TATCGCCATGTGCTGACTGTTGTGCTGCCGATAATAGTTCAGAACACACTGACAAATGTCGTGAGCCTGCTGGACAATGTTATGGTCGGCCAGGTCGGCACGCTTCCGATGAGCGGGGTTGCCATAGTCGGGCAGCTGCTGTTTGTCTATTACCTCTCAATATGGGGCAGCACTGCCGGTGCTGGAATATACGGCGCGCAGTTTTTCGGTCAGGGCGATATGGATGGTCTGCGCAACACTTTCCGTTTTAAATTGCTCGTCGTGACGGTCTTTACGGCAGCTGCAATTGCGCTGTTTGTATTTGCAGGAAAGGCTCTTATATGCAGCTACATTGCAGCCGATACATCTGCAGAAGATGCCGCCGCTACACTCGGCTATGCAATGGATTATCTAAAAATCATGCTGATCGGGCTGGTTCCGTTTTGCCTGACGCAGTGCTATGCCGGCACTATGCGCGAAACAGGCCGAACCGTGCTGCCGATGAAGGCGAGCATTGCCGCAATTCTTGTAAATTTTGTTTTCAATGCGCTGCTCATTTTCGGCCTTTGCGGGTTTCCGCGTCTGGGCGTTGTCGGCGCCGCAATCGCAACGGTACTCTCGCGTTTTGTAGAGCTTGCAATTGTTGTGATAGGTGCAGGCAGACATATTGAGCTCTATCCCTTTTTTGAGCATGTATACCGCGGCTTCAGGATTCCGCTGGAGCTTGCTAAAAATATAATGTCAAAGTCTTTGCCCCTGCTGTTAAATGAGCTGCTCTGGAGCACCGGTCAGGCAGTATTGCTGCAGTGCTATTCGGTGCGCGGAATACAGGTCGTTGCGGCAATGAACATATGCAGCACCGTCTCGCAGATCTTCAACGAAGCATTTCTGTCACTCGGAAATGCCACGGCAATAGTTGTCGGGCAGGAGCTCGGCGCAGATCGGCTGACGAACGCACGGCGCACGGCATGGCGCATGATGTCATTGTCATTGGCAAGCTGCATCGTTATGGGAGGCCTGCTGGCTCTGTGTGCACCGTATATACCGCTGATATATAACACCGAAACTGCTATACGTGAGCTTGCTTCAAGACTTATCTGCGTATGCGCGCTGTGCATGCCGCTGTTCGGAATTGCAAACTGTGCGTACTTCACTATCCGATCCGGCGGCAAGACGCTTATTACATTTCTCTTTGACAGCTGCTTTAGCTGGGTAGTCGTCGTTCCCGTCGCGTTCGTGCTCACGCGTTATACATCACTTGCCATCGTCCCGGCTTACCTGATTGTCTGCGAGCTTGATATTCTCAAGTGCATAATCGGCTTTGTTCTGGTCAAGAGCGGTTTCTGGGTGCGAAATATAGTCAAGGCAGATTAAAAATATAAAAATAATATATGCTGCACGGAGGTGCATTATGAATCAAAAAGAATTAAACGAGATTCGCCGTCGGTGGAAGCTCGACAGAAACGCAATTAACACCATATATGGATGTTATGTAAACTCAGCTAAAGAAATCATTTCCGAGTTTGATACCTCGCTCGGACTGATGAGCCATGATGAAGCGGAGATGTATCTTAATGTGCTGAAAAAGGCTCTCTCCGGCACGCTCGGCAAAAATCTTATAGATATAGAGTTTGCAACTGCTCAGGTATCCGGCAGCGAGGAGCACACAATGCTCATGAAATTAAAAAAGGAGCTTCTGCACGATGATGAGGCCCGCAAGGCGCTGTTTAACAGGATCATCGAGTCCCTGACTTTGGAGGATGAGAGCGGCTATCTTATACTTCTTGCTGCAGATGCCTATGATGTGCCCTATCACGGTAAAGACGGCGCATTGCAGGAGGACGGCGGCGAGGTTTTCAAGTACTTCGTATGCTGCATATGCCCGGTGAAATCTGCCGTAGCCGCACTGGGCTATGATGCAGAGCGCGGAGAATTTCACAGCTGCACAGCCGGGCAGACCGTTGCATCACCTGTTCTCGGGTTCATGTTCCCATGCTTTGACGGACGTGCGACAAATATATACAATGCGCTTTATTACACCAGCAAGCCGGCCGAACTGCATCAGGAGCTCATAGATGCGGTTTTCCATACACCCGCGGTGATGTCTGCGCCGGCTCAAAAGGATGCTTTCGGTGCCGCAATATCAGACGCATTGGAATCCGCATGCAGCTACGATGTGGTGCAGTCCGTGCATGAACAGATACGTACACGCATTGCAGAGCACAAGGAATCCAAAGAACCGGACGCACTTGAGCTGACTATAAATGAGGTCGGCACCATGCTCAAGGACAGCGGGCTTGACGAGGAAAAGGTTGAGAGCTTCCGAGGCAAATGCGAGAAGGAATTCGGCAGTGATGCGATGCTGAACCCGAATAATATCATTGACGCGAAGAAATTTCGCATTGAAACGCCGGACATTAAAATCAGCGTAGCGCCGGAGAGCAGCTGCTTTATCGAGACGCGTGTGATCTCAGGCCGCAAATATATTCTTATTCCCGCCGATGCCGGTGTTGAAGTAAACGGAATTAACGTAAACATCACGGAAGAAGACAAGAAGTAATATTCAGGGGGTTGATAAAATGTTCAGACCTGTAAGACGCAAGAAAAGAGAGCTGGATGTGTCAGCCGCAAAGCAGCTGCTGCATGACACCCGGCGCGGCGTGCTGGCCGTAAACGGTGATGACGGCTATCCCTATGCTGTCCCTATAAATTATTTTTACGATGAAGAAAACGAGCGTATTCTGTTCCACGGTGCACGTGCCGGCCATAAAATAGATTCGATCAAGGCCTGCAGCAAGGTTTGCTTTACTGTCTACGGCGATGAAATGATACGCGATTTGGACTGGGCCCCGTACGTACGCAGCACAGTGGTGTTCGGCAGATGCCGTTTGATAGAAAGCCGCGAGGAAACCATAAGTCTGGTCAAGCAATTCGCCATGAAGTATTTTCCCGATGAAGCTACCGCGGACAAGGAAATCGAAGAATCTATAAACGGAGTCCAGATGTTTGTAATAGACATCGAGCACATCACCTGCAAGGAAATACAGGAAAGATAATATAAATCCGGCAGTCATAAATATGGCTGCCGATTTTTTGCTTTTTATCTGGGCATTTAATAGAGAAGCCCGATAAAAAGCGCATAATTAGAGAAATGTGCACAAATTTCGAGCATTTTTTGCTTGACATAATGTTGTCCACATAATTATAATAGTATCATGTGTTATTGGGGCTAATTGCATCCACCGGCTTTGCGTATTGTCTGCCGGCGGGTCACTTGAGATAGAAATATAAAAATTCGCTTCAGCCATCGTACTGGGAAGATTGCTGAAGCATTGAGGAGAGAGAATATGGCCGAAAGATTTGAGAAGAAATACTCGCTGCCTAATGCCTTATACGCCGATGATGCGCCGCTGATCATCTCAACCGGTGCATTGCTGATGGATTCGCTGTCGAAAAAGAATCTTGTACAGCTGAAATTCAAAAATATTTCCGATAAGGAGATAAGCACGGTGCGTGTGAGCGTGTCTGCGCTGAATGAGAGCGGAGAGGTTCTCGGCAATGCGGCAGAATATAGCTACACCGGTCTGGCAGCTGAAAGAGAAGCTGAATTTGGGCAAAAAGCCGGCATAGCCATGCCGTCTGCCGAAGCTGTTTCCTTTAGCGCTTCAGTCTTGAGGGTAGATTTTTCAGACGGTTCTGCCTGGGATGGAACCGGTTCCGTGTGGTCAGCGCTTAAATCACCTCGCACACTCTCTGAAGCATTGGGCGAGGAAGAGCTTGCGCATCAGTACGCCATCCGCAACGGCAGTGACTGTACAACGATGCCTGAAGGTGACAGAGGGCTGTGGTACTGCGTGTGCGGGGCAGTAAACCACGACAGTGAGGCGAAATGCTATCGCTGCCGCCGAATATATTCGGCAATGAAGGACATCAACATTCCTCTGCTCCGCTCCGAAAGTGCACAGCGTCTTGAGAGTGAAAAGAAGCAGGATGATGAAGAGCAGACAAAACGCAAGGCCGGACGTAAAAAGCTTTTAATAGCACTGGCAATTGCAATTCCGGTAATCATCGCAATAATTATAGTTTTGTGCACAGTTCCTCGCAATATACGCGAAAAAGAGGATTATGCCGCTGCACAGGAGCTCTTGGACGCTGGAAAGTATGATGAAGCGCAGGCCGCATTTGCTGCAATGGGCGACTATTCTGATGCACGTGAGCAGGCGGAGAAATGCGTTCCGTATGCCAAGGCGACTTATGTGATGGAGTGTGCCAAGAACGACGACGTATCCGGACTTCTTTTGCTCGGGATGAAGCGTTCTGACGTGGCAGACGGTGAAACCGTTTCCGTGACGCTTTATCGCGAAGCCGCTAAACTTTTTGAAGCGCTTGGCGATTATAAAGACAGTGCGGAGCAGGTTGCTGCGGCCAACGCCGCTGTTGACGAGTATTTTGTCAGTCAGACGAAGGCGGAATACGACAGTGCAAAGGCTCTGCTCGATGAAGGCAGTTACTGCGCTGCAAGGGATGCTTTTCTGGCAATGGACGGCTACTCCAACAGTGCTGAGATGGCCACAGAATGCATGTACCAGCGCGCAAGCCGTCTTTACACGCTGATCAACGGCTATTACATGGAGGGCATAAGCGCTAATATCAGCGATGTTGCCGGTCAAAAGAGCGTATTTTATATTCCGCAGTCTGTCTATGCCTCACTCGGCAGCGGGCTCTCCTCTGACATCCGCGATATCTTCAGCGGAGACGGTGTCGAAATCAACATCGAAGATCCTCCCGAAGAAGGTGTGGCACTCATATGTGACGAGGTCAGCCGCGAGTTTGACGAATTGGGCGATTATAAAGACAGCAAGGAAATGTCTGAGAAGTCGCTTGAAGCCGGAAACTTTACGAAAAAGTTTTACCAGATGTGCTCCGATGGTGACATTGTCGGTGCATATCAGTGGCTCACCGAGTTTACAGGCGAGTTTGAAAACCGCGATGCCTGGCTTGCAGCGCTCACCAAATACGCTGCATACTGCGGAACATGGACATTCTATCAGGGTGACTCAACGCTTATCGCGCAGACAGTCGGTCAAAACGTACAGTGCGGGAGCTTCACGGCTAAAGTTGTCATCAACGATTTCGTTGCAAATCTCATTATCACACCTGACGGCAGTGACGGCAGCACGTTGATTTTTGATACCGTCACCGACGACAACGGCCTGAGGGGCTTCAACAACTCCCCTGACGGCGTGAGTGTGTATTATATAACAATTTCAAACTCCGGCCGCCTCACATACACAAGATATAACAGTCTCGGTCTCCAGGTAGGCATACAGAGCTGCGAATACTCCAAGGCGGAGTGAGAGAGTCAACAATTGC
>CAVAPH010000110.1:0-7083 GCA_963590455.1 bacterium
TCACCCTCTCGCAAATCCTTCGGCGAGCTTGATGAGGCTCATTATGTCGTTCATTGTGGCTTCGTAGTCGCGTACGCTTCGGTTGGCGAGCTTGTCTATGGGGAGCGCGGCTCTGTCGGTGCCGAATACGGCGCTAACGCCTATATCGTACACGGCTGCGGCTGAGTCATCTATACCGCCGGCAATGGCTATGAGCGGTACGCCTTTGGCCTTCGTGCGCTTGGCAACGCCGGAAATAACCTTGCCGCCCACGCTTTGAGAGTCAACCCTGCCCTCACCGGTGATTACAAGATCAGCTCCGTCAAGCTGTCTGTCAAATCCGGTCACGTCAAGCACTGCGTCGATGCCGGAGCGTATCTTTCCACCCAGCATTGCGACGCAGCCTGCACCCATGCCGCCCGCAGCGCCTGCACCCGGCATATCCGCAACGTCCTTGCCGAGCTTATCACTGAGTACCTCACCGAAGTGGCGAAGACCTGCGTCAAGGCTTTTTATTTTCTCAGCATTCGCACCTTTTTGCGGCCCAAAGATATACGCCGCACCGTTCGGACCGTAAAGCGGATTTGTCACGTCGCACATTATCGTGATTTCAATGCCGCGAAGAAGCTCCTGCGCGGCGCTGACATCGATGTTGTCAATTAGCTCAAGCGTATCGCCTACAGGGACAAATTCTGCGCCTTTGCAATCGAAAAATCTTACACCGAGCGAAGCAGCACATCCGCAGCCGCCATCGTTTGTTGCGCTGCCGCCGAGACCGAGAAGAATCCTGCTGCAGCCGGAGCTGACTGCGTGCCTGATTAGCTCACCCACACCGTATGTGGTTGCGGTGCCGGGGCAGAGGTTTTTACCGACCTGCGGCAGACCGGCAGCAGCTGCCATTTCGATTATCGCAAGCTCACCGAGACGGGCATAGGAGGCCGGTGTTTTAATCCCGAGTGCATTTGTGACGGTGACCTCAACCGGCTGTGCACCCATAGCCTGAACGAAGCAGTTCACGGTGCCTTCGCCGCCGTCCGCGACAGGAATGCTAACGATCTTGCAGTTTTTGAAATGCTTAGGAATAACCCTTTGCGCTATGGCACATATTTCCTCGCTGGAGACAGTGCCCTTGAATGAATCGGAAACTATTACGCATTTTTTCATTGTGCGCCCTCAAATGCTCAGGCGTTGATAACATTGACCGGTGTACCGCTGAGGTATGCGCGCAGGTTGCCCTCGGTAATGTCCATAATGCGCTGGCGTGCCTCTTTCGGTGCCCAGCTGATGTGCGGCGTGATCAGGCAGTTCTTTGCAGTCAGCAGGGGATTGTCACCATTGATCGGCTCGGTAGAAACAACGTCAAGCCCGGCTGCAGCGACCTTGCCGGAGTTGAGTGCATCGGCGAGATCCTGCTCAACAACCAGTGGGCCGCGGCTGTTGTTGATGATAATAACGCCGTCCTTCATCTTTGCGATGCTGTCCCTGTTGATTATACCCTTTGTTGAAGGGAAGAGCGGACAGTGGAGAGCAATCACGTCGGATTTTGCGAGCAGCTCATCAAGCTCAACATATTCCGCAATCTCACGGCCGGAGTCTGTAGGGCGGCTGCCGGATGCGAGAATCTTCATGCCAAGAGCCTTTGCGATGCGGCCGGTCTGCTGACCGATACGGCCGAATCCGATTATGCCCATTGTCTTTCCGTCAAGCTCGATGAGGGGATAATCCCAGAAGCACCAGTCGTCGCAATGCTCCCAGCGGCCTTCGTGCACAGCCTGAGAGTGATGCGCAACGTGATGGCAGATTTCAAGCAGCAGTGCTATAGCAAACTGACCTACTGCGGCGGTTCCGTAGGTGGGCACGTTGGCCACAGGAATGCCCTTTGATTTGGCGTATTCATAATCCACAATGTTGTAGCCCGTGGCAAGAACGGTGATAAACTTCATGTTCGGGCATGCATCCATTGTTGCGGCGCTGATGGGGCATTTGTTTGTCATAACGACCTCGGCGTCACCGATGCGGCGGATGATCTCTGCATCCTCATACGGCGTACGGTCATAAACCTTGTACTCGCCGAACTCCTTAAGCCAGTCCCAGCTGAGATCTCCGGGATTTTCGGTGTATCCGTCCAGAATTACTATTTTCATAAATAAGCCTCCGCGTTTAATTTATTCTTGACTGAGTATATATAATTATAGTATCATTTGAATTGTATAAATTACAAATAATATATAGATTTATTATAATAATTACAACGGAGGCACACATGTTTATACTTCCGGAAAATGCACAGAAAATTGCAGATGAGCTCAAGGCGACTATCGGGCAGGATATAAATGTTATCGACAAGGACGGTGTGATTATTGCCAGCACGAATCCTGCGCGCACCGGGCATGTTCACGACGGAGCGCGCCGCCTGATACGAGAGCACCTGCCGATCGTAACGATTTACGATTGGGACAGCGTTGAAGGCGCACAGCAGGGGATTAATCTGCCTATTACCGTCGGAGGGGAAACGGTTGGTGTAATCGGCATTACCGGCGTGCCGGAGGAGGTAAAATCCCTCGGCGGCGTAATCAAAAAAATGACCGAGCTTATGGTTGCGGATCTACGTAAGCAGGAGCAGGAGACCGAGATAGACCGCGCAAAGGATATTTTTTACGAAAGCTGGATCTTTTCGGACAACAGTCAGCTTGAGAGCCTCGCTGCGAGAAGCTCACTGCTGGGGATAGATATGCAGCGGAGGAGAGTTGCCATTGTTATAGAATTCGCGGCGGAGCAGGAGAGAGAAGCGCTGCCTGAACTGACCGTTGCACGAATTATAGACATGCTGCGCCGTGAGCTTTGCTCTGACGGGAATAATTTCTGCTTCCAATCCAAACAGCGCTGCATTGCAGTCTTCTGCACCGATTCACCGTCTGCGGCTTCAAGATATATCGCCCAGCTGCTTAAACGTATATGCGCGTATTTCAGAGTGTCCTATTCCTGCGGCCTGTCCTCGCTCTGTACTGCAGCGTCAGATATGCCGTCAAAATACCGTGAAGCAAAGCTTGCGTGCAGTGCAGCAGGAAAGCACGGAGAAAATCAGCTGATGGTCTATGATGATCTGTCTCCGGAGTTTATACTCAGCTTCATTCCTGATGATGTAAAACGGAGATTGAGCGAAAAGATATTCGCGAATTGTGACGAGAACGAAAAAAGTGAGCTTGAGGAGACTCTGAAATTATATTTTAAGTTCGACGGCAATATTAATCGTGCTGCAGAGAGCATTTTTGTTCACAGGAACACGATGTATTACAGAATACGCAGGGTTCGCGAATTGACAGGTTATGATCTGCAGCTGCCTTCAGATGCATTTGCTCTGTATATTGTGACAAATGCACAGAAAAGATAAGAAAAACCGTCAATATCACCAAAAACGCGCAGGAACGTCAAAAAAATCGCAAAGACTGCTTGACAAATCACAAACAAAGTACTATATTAATCTTGCAAGTTAAATAACAAACAAACTTGAGGCTGCTGAATATAACAGCAGGCAAGATATTCAATATAGGAGGTAACAATTATGAAGTGCCCGTGCTGCGGAAAAGAAATGGTTATGGATGCCCATACCAAGATCGACAAATTCATGTGCTATGAGTGCGGCTATGTTGAGGGCCGTATGCTTCCGAATTCTCATACGAAGAATTATAACTGCTCGCGTGTACACACTCTTGATGATGCCTTTTCGTTCCTTTCAAGAGGACTGCGCAACGCCGCACATTGATTTTTGAATTAATTCTGATTTGTCTCGTTTTCCTTTTCATACCGGTTCCGGCTGTGCTTGCACAGCCGGAATTAGTTTTAAAATAAAAATTCGTGCGGGTTAAGAGCCGCACGAATTTTTAACTCGTAATTTTTAATATAATCAATCGGTGGTAAGCGCATGGGTGCGGAGATAGTTGAGAATCTGGTTTATGCCGCTGGAGTTGAGCGTCTTGCTGTTTGAAGAGAGATACGTGCTGCCGACAGCACCGCTCCCGTCGCCGACTGCTTTTCCTGCGTCGGTATAATATACGCCGAGGGATGCGCTGACCTCACGGATCCACTCGTTTGCCTCACCGATGAGCACAGGGGTAAGATCGTCTACGCCGCTGTAGCTGTTTGAAACCGAGCTTATGGTGCAGCATATTATTTTCGTATCAGGGCTTGAATTCAATATATTCGAGATCATGGTTGAATAACATGTCTTGAAGGTACTCTCATCTACAGCAGCCAAGCCGTCCTGACCTACGCAGATCACAAGGATTTCGGGCTTTGCTATCATTGCGGCGTCCGCAATTGTGATGCTTGAGCCGTCCGACGGATATACGATGTTGGCGGTCGGCAGATCCGCCACACGCAGAGTGCCGCTTGAAGTTCCCCAAACCTGTGTGGTTCCGGTGCCTCCGGAGAGCAGACCGAAGTCGCGCATGCCGATTAGTGCACTGTCGCAAAGAAAAGTGAGCTTGTCGATATACTCCTGACCGGCATCAGATGTCTCTTCGAGCGTCATTACATCGCCCGTTTCACTTGCAGTGCTTGGCGTAAGCTCTGTCACGTCGGAGTTGCTGCTGACGGTTTCGGAAGTTAATGAAGTAGAGCCGGAGAACGTGTCGCCGCTGTAGCGATTTACGATTGCTATTATAAAACCGACGAAGAGCGCCAGCAGGCACACGACTATTCCGAGTGCCCAGCCGAGATTTTTCCATGTTGTCCATTTTCCTGACATAATGATCCTCCATACGGATACACCGATTTTAAGACAACGGCGGGCTTGTTTTTAAGCCCGCCGAATAGTTCGTGATGGAAATCAGCCCTCTGCCTCTGCGAGTGCCTTGGCCTCTTCAATGACCTTCTGCTGGACATTGCCCGGGGTCTCTTCGTAGCGGATGAACTTGCAGGTGAAGGAACCGCGGCCCTGAGTCATGGAGCGCAGATCTATCGTGTAAGAGCTCATCTCTGCCATCGGGACTTCAGCCTCAACGGTCTGCATGCCGTCTTCAGCAGTCATGCCGAGCACGGTGCCGCGGCGCTTGGAGCTGATATCGCTCATGATGTCGCCGAGGTTTGCATCGGGGATGGTGACCTTCAGCAGGCCGATAGGCTCAAGAATGGTGGGCTTTGCCTTGGGAATGCCGTCCTGATATGCAAGGCGTGCTGCAGTCTGGAACGCCATATCGTTGGAGTCGACAGGGTGGTAGGAACCATCGTACAGAGTGGCCTTCAGACCGACGAGCGGGTAACCGGCGAGAACGCCCTTGGTAACTGCGTTGCGCAGACCCTTTTCAACGGACGGGAAGAAGTTTTTGGGGACGGAACCGCCGAACACTTCCTCAGCAAAGATCATATCGTCCTGCTCATCCTGCGGCTCGAAGCGAATCCAAACATCACCGAACTGACCGGAACCGCCGGACTGCTTCTTATGACGGCCGTGAGCCTCAACCTTGCCCTTGATCTTTTCACGGTATGCAACACGTGCGGGCTTGAGCTCGGTCTCAACACCGAAACGGCTCTTGAGCTTTGCGCAGAGAACATCAACCTGCATGTCACCGGCACCGGAGATAACCATCTGGTGGGTCTCAGCGTTGTTGACGAGAGTGAAGGAAATATCCTCCTCGTTGAGTCTTGCAAGACCGCCGGCGACCTTGTCGTCCTGGCCCTTGGTCTTGGGGGAGATAGCCATAGAGTAGCACGGCTCGGGAATTTCTATTGCGGGCAGCTCTACCTCGTTCTTCGGATCGCAGATGGAATCGCCGGTCTTCCAGTCCATCTTGCCGACTGCGACTATATCACCGCAGCAGCAGTCCTTGACCTCAGTGTTCTTCTTGCCGCACATGGTGTACAGACGGCCGAGCTTGTCGGTGCTGGAGGTGCGGACATCACGCAGAGACATATCGCCGGAGACGGTGCCCTGCAGAACCTTTATAAAGCTGTATTTGCCGAACTGATCGGAAATAGTCTTGAATACGAATGCGAGAGTGGGCTCGGAGGACTTGTCCTCGGGAGCGGAGACGTAGTCAACAATGCCCTTGAGAAGAGCCTCGGTGCCGACGTTGCTCATTGCAGCGGAAGCGAACACGGGGATAACGGAGCGATCCTTCAGACCGGCCTTGATGCCGACAACCATGTCTTCCTCGCTCAGTTCCATGGTCTCAAAGAACTTCTCCATGAGCTCTTCGGTTGCACCGGCAGCGGACTCCATGAGGGCCTCGCGCAGGGACTCAACCTTTGCCTTGTCGGCGGCGGGAACGTCAATCTTGTTGACCTTTGCGCCGTTGGACTGGTATGCAACATTGTGGACTATATCAATAACGCCGGTGCCGTCAGACGTGGGTGCGGTGACAGCGCAGACGGCGGAGCCGTACTTGGCCTTGAGAGCGTCAACAACAGCGTAGTAGTCACCGTGCTCCTCATCGCACTTGGACACGCAGAACATGACAGGCAGGTTTGCGGCCTTCAGGTACTTCCAGGAGCGCTCAGCACCGACGGAAATACCGTCCTTGGCGGAGCAGAGAATAACGCCGCACTCGACAGCACGAATTGCGGAGAGAACGTCTCCGGCAAAGTCGAAGTAGCCGGGGCAGTCGAGGACATTGATCTTGCAGCCTGCATAGTTCACGGGAGCGATGGAGGTCGCTATAGTGATCTGGCGCTTAATCTCTTCGGGGTCGTAGTCGCATACGGTGTTGCCGTCGCTGACCTTGCCCATGCGGTCGATGGCACCGGTGACGTACAGCATGCTCTCAGCAAGGCTGGTCTTGCCGCTGTTGCCGTGACCCATCAGGCAAATGTTGCGGATGTTTTTGGTTTCCATTTGGTGTTTCCTCTCTATAAATATTATAAATTGTCGTACAAAATAAATTGTCGTACAAAATAAATTGTCGTACAAAAATGTGCAATGAAAAAAGACTACAATACGTCCGATTTATTATACACTATTTATATCTCTCTTTGCAATAGTAATTTTACGGCAAACAATTTTTCGAAAGAAGTAGTATTCAATGAAGAAGAAACCGAACGGTACAAGAGCAAAAAATTGTATTGCAATCGATTCATCAGATGATTTTGTCGGCAAAGAGATAAAGT
>CAVAPH010000111.1:0-7040 GCA_963590455.1 bacterium
GTCGCCGCTCAATTTTTGAGTTTATATGTGATAGGCCTTAACGACCTTTATCACCGAAAATAGGTATAAAAATTCCACGGTGCACTGCATCCGTGGATTATCGGGTTATTCAGTTGTTGACTATCATAGTGCTTTAGAGAGACAGAACCAGCTTCACAAGCTCACATATTGCGCCTGCGTTCTCTATCACTGTCTTTTTAATCTGCTTCATTACATCGTTGTTCAGTACGTATCTCACGCCCTCGGCGGTTATGCTCAGGTCTGACAGAGAGCTTGATATTATGTACGTGTGTCCCCAAGCTTTTGTGAAAGTCGCGCCCTCAATAAGTCCCTCGCCCTGCATCATCCGCAGAACGTCCGTGAAGTACTCTTCAGGCACGTTCTTTGTTATTATGAGCTCTTTGAACGCCGCCTCATCAAAGACAATCTGCCGCTTCAAACACCCGTACAGATACGTCAGTACCCGGAATACGATGTAATCATAATCATTCTTTGCCATTCCCGCTCCTTTCTTGGTCGATGTCAAGTGTAAGTAATACGGCTTGAGATTTCGTTATTCACCCAGCTCTAAGGCTCTATATTTTTCTTCTGCCTTTAGTGTATTTTTAATGAATTTTTCTGTTTGCTCCTTTGTGAACTCTTTCGATTCACAATAGTTTTCCAGTTCTTCTATGTAACTCTGTTGAAGTTTTCGGCTTAAATCTTCTTCTGAAGTAAATTCAACAATCATTTGATTTCACCATAAAGCTTTTCTATTATTTCGCCGAATATCTTTGCCGCTTTTCTGGGCTCTCCACTTGTCATATATTCAGAGAAACATTCTGCGAAAAACTCCCTTTCATTTTCAGCCGCATATGTAGATACCTGTTCCGTTATAAACTCTCTGCATTCAAAATCCATTGCATGCATTAGTTTTTCCCCAGTATACCCTTGCGCTTTATATTGAGCGCGAAGCTCTTTCATTCGGTCATAAAATCCTAACTGTGTCAATACAGTCTTTTTGACTTCTGAACTTGTTCTTATGACGCCATACCGGTTAATTGAACCGCCCATCAGCCCTTTCAAAGTAAATAACCCATCAAGCTGATGCCCAATTTCATGCATAACTATGCTATCAACCGAAGTTCCCTTTGCGAAAAAACCGAGTTTGACCTGGAAATCATACCATTTTTTGAGATTTTGAAGGTCTTTGAACCTTTCACTAAGTAAAACTTTCCCCGCAAGAGAATCGCTTTGCGCTGTAGCGTTTAATGTTGAATCGTATATAATGCTTTTGAAATGTCCACGGAGTTTTGGAAAATGGTTGATTGATTGACGCACTGCGCCCAAACATAATTCCTGTGATTCAACCGGCAAACTCCCGATGCTGATATTCTGCTTGTCTACGCCAAGCTTATTTGCTATCGAATTTATTATATTCTCAGACTTACGCTTGTCAATATCATTCTTCTCGTTAACACGCTCAATAGCACCTAAAAGCTTTTTCCTCGCTTCTTCTTTGCTTATTTCGTCAACATTTTCAGCCCCAACCAAATGCTTTCCATTCGTCTTGTAAAGCTTTAAGCTTTCGGCATTCTCTCTGTTCTTTTTCTCCGCATACGCTATCCGTTTCTGCTCTCGGATTGTGTCACCGTTCGTCTTGTATTTCTCTCGCCGGATTGCGTTTATCTTCTCATACGAATTGCCGTCTGATGCGTTGTCATAGATTTCTTTATACTTGGCCGGGTCATAGCTCTCATACTTGGATTCGCCGTCAAAGCGGATCGCATAGGTACAATCGCAGTTTGCGTGAATATGTTGCGCGTGATTGCCCTTGAGTGCCTTTTGCGATGCCGTTTCCCAGCCTCTCGACGCGAGCGCGATGCAGAATGCGCAGCTGTCGCCGCTTGGAACCCACGCCCATTCTGCGCCGTCTCTCACTGCATTCTGCGCCGTCGTGTCAGCTCCGGCTTGCTTCACAAGTCTTGCGACCGTGTTCGCAATGGTGTTCGGATTGAGATACTTTGCCGAGCTCTTTACCGCTGCCGTTACCTCGCCATAGCTTGAAGTTTCCGCCGGTATTGCTGCCGGGACCGTGACAGCCGCGAGTGCAGCCGTCGCATCGTACATCTCCGCTGCTAATGCTGAAGATGCCTCGCCGTAACGTGTTATCAGACTGTAGCCGTACTGTATAACCGCGTCTATATCGTCAAGGCCGTGCGCGGTTATGTACTCAAGCATGGCATTTGCCGCGGCTGCATTGCATTTTCTTAGCTTGCTGATGTAGTTATTCCACGCCTTGCTCGATAGGTTCATTTATTTCACCCTCGCCGCTTGCTTCCAGCTCTGAAAAGTATTCAAGGCCTCTTGATCTCTGTTCTTGCCCTTTGATTCTGCGTATCGTCGCCGCGTCGAAGCCAAGCAGCTCAAGAAACGTGTCTGTATTTGCGAATGCCGGTCTTGCGCTTGCAATCTTCATGGCAGCGTCCGCTGATGTCGAAATATTCGGCATTGCCGGATTCTTAAAATGCGCCATAATACCGCTCAGCTCATCAGAGAGGCCCTCGATCGTTGTGCCCTGGCTGATTGCCATTGACATCAGCGCGATATTTTTAAGTGCCTCGCCGTTAGCCGCGTTCAGTTCCTCGGCGAGTGTTATCAGGGTCTTGCTTTGCGCTAAAATCGCGTCTGAGCTTGTCGGGTTTGCATCGTTTACAACGCCGGTATCAGAAACGGTCAGGCCTGTTGCAGCTGAAAACTGTGTTGCAAGCAGTCTCAACATATCGACGTGAGGCGTGATGCTGCCTTGTGTCAGCTGCCCGAATGTCGGATTTTCACCGGTTTCAGGATTGCTTGTCGCTGTGATGATAGATCCGACGTATTGCCGGAATTTTGCGTTTGTGACCGCATTGAATTGCTCATCTGTCACGCCCAGTAAATACTTTTGCGGCGTTGTCGCAAATTCAAGGCCTATTGTGGCGTTTGCGACAGTTCGCACAAAGCCCTGAATCAATCTGCGAACAGGGTTGTTAATTCTTGATCTTCCGAACGGTTTTGAGCTTGTCGCGTTCCAGATCAGCGGCTCCATGAGTGGCCGTCCGAGCTGATGCGCGTAACCTGTCGCTGTCCATGTCTCGCCGTCGCGGTGCATTGCCCAAATCGCCTTGTCTGTGTACAGGTTGATATGTACCGGCCTCCACGTATTTTCCTTGCTGTTATCCGGCACCGTGTCTATAACGGCCATGCCGCATTTTATACGGCCTTTTTCGCCGTCCCACAAGGCCGCTGCAGATTTGGGAGAGTGCCAACGTATCTTTACTCGCCCCTGTTCATCCTGTGACAGTGTGGCGAACGTGCAGCCGAATTTAAGCTCATCCCTCGTAGCTTTCGGATATTCAGCCAATAGCCTGTTATATTCGGTGAGCTCTTGCAGCTCCGGCACGTCTTGGCCGTCAGTGCCGACAAAGCCGTCGAACATAGAGCGCGCCGCCAACACGTCAACAGTCTTCGCGCCCCATGAGCATCCGATCTGAAGCCCGCTCAAGCCGTCGGGCAGTGCAATGCCCAGATTGACCTCATTGAGGGGAATATCTCCCTCATAATATCGCTCTTTTTCGTCATTCTTCCACTTGTGCGTTATGAATGTGTCTTGCAGTTTTGAAAGTAGCACCTGTTCTGCCGGAGGCAGGCCTATCACAGCCTGCGGATTGATATTGAAGTCCATAAAAGCATCATCCTATCATCATTTTTCTGTTTGGATCACGTTTAGATTGCTTTGCGCCCCATAAGGCAAGCGCTGCCGCCTCGATCGGTGCCGAATTTTCACCGCCAAAGCCCCAACCGCCGCCGATTGGCCGACGTGTTGATGTGACGGCACTGTCTCGCAGCGCTTCCTGTGTGTAATACCATGTCAGGCGTTTCTCATTAATCGCGTCAACTATCCCGCTCACCGCTGCAAGCGCTGTTTTTCCGCCTGCAACAATGACGCTGTCTTTCGCTTTCCATGTCCCGCTCAGCTTGTCTATAAGCACGTCCACGCCGTTTCGGCCATCTATGACAACGCAGCTTGCTCTGTCGTATCTCGCATTTAACCAGTCTGCAAGCCACTGTGTTCCTGATCCTGTCGAGCGCCGCTCTATCAGCGACACCCTCGCAAGTCCGTTTGCCGGAATGACCGCGCCGCATAGTGCAACCTCCTCGCCGTTCTGTGAGAATTTCACGCCGTATGCTGTCTTGCCGTCGGGTTTGAGCTCATGCGACACACAAGCGTCCCACGCGTCTGCGTTGAGTGCTTTCGTCGCCTCATTTGTGAGAACCGGCGACCACCAGCCGAGACGTTCACGTGCAAAGCCGTCTTTGCTCATGCCGCGCATTTCCTCGGAGGTGAAGCTCTCAGTCAAGCGCCGGCCTAACGCCGGATTTGTAGCATACCAAAGTTCCTTGTTCGATACGTCAAGTTTATCAATGCTGTCGCCCTCAATGCTCCACTCATGCCATGCGTCACCCGCTGCAGGCGATTCTAAGCAGCCTTTGCGCCGCCGTCTGAAAACCACGCCCGGGCAACCGGGATAAGGCGGCGTCCCCGCGTAAAGTATTTGGCGTGTGCCGGTTGTCGAAGCCGCAAGCGTTGCCATGACAGCCTCAACCTGATCGTCTGTTAGCTCCTGCGCTTCGTCGTAAACTATCAGACTGATGCCGTCGAAGCCTCGCGCCCTCTGTCGCGAACGTGTTGAAAACTCGATGCGCCCGCCGTTTATAAGCTCGATTGCCTCCTCACCGTTCGTGTACCGGATCTCTTTGACCATCTCGCACACTTCAGGATGCCGCTTATCGGTGAACATCGCCTCAAGCCGTCTGAAGCTCTTTTTTGACGTGATAGTCTGATGTGCCGTGTGCAAGATCCTCTCATGCTTTACGACCAGCCCGAAAAACTCACGCGCTTCAAAGCAGACGTTTTTGCCGTTTTGCCGCGGCACTGCCAAACCTGCAGAGATTGTCGTGTATTGCCCGTCCTCACCTGTGCCAAGCCAACAGTTAAGCACTGTCTGTTGCCACGGGTCGAGCTTCACGCCATATGCGGACATTAATAAGGCGGCGTCTTCTCCGTCGGTGCCGGTCCGCGTCGGCTCGATGCAGATACGCGGCGTCTGTTCACCCTGCAGCATGTTTGTTCAATACTAAGCTCAAGACGGTCGGCGCGGTCTCTGTCGGTTCGTCGCTGCATGCGTCCATGCTGCCCTTGATCCGCCTCAAGGCTTTAGGCGTCAAGCCTAAGGTTTCGTTTTTTTTGTCAATCTCAGCCTGTATCTTGAGAATGACACCGTACACCGGTTCAGTGAATGACGGGGCTTTACCATCTTCAGCCGTGCGCTTCCACTCTTTGCGTGCGCGAGACAGCTCCCGCTCAAGTATGCACAGCTGTTTAATTTCACCGTCAAAAGCAGGGGAGTAGATGCCGAGCTCTTTTAGCTGTTTGACATATTCCTGTTCCTTTGACATTGGCCGCCCTCCTTTCCGCGGTTCACGCGCGTGTCGCGCGATCTATGATTTATTTAGCTCTTCAAAATTTTTATATATTGCCGCCCTCTCAAAATTTACCTCGGGGGTATTTCGGCGCTGGCGCGATGAGGTCGCCGACGGCGGCCGCCGGGGGAGGTCCCCCTCACCATTCACCATCTGAAGTGAAAACCTTTGAGACATGCGAAATATTATTTTTTATTTTATCGCTCTTTGCGGCGTTGCATACGTAGTGCGCCGCCTGGAGGTTACCCCAGTCTTGAGCGCAAGCCTCGCGCGAGGCATAACCGAACTGCTTGTACTTGCTCACCGGGTGGATCTCATCAATCACGAAGCTGAGCGGATGCGCCGCGTCTGATGGTTCGTCGTAGTGAATAGGTCCGAGCTTGCCGCCACAGATCCCGCACGGTGCGCCCATAGCTTTGAAGCGCTGCCGGTGCTTTCGACGCAGGTTCCCGTTATTGTATCGGGGGTTAGATTTTTTACCCCCCCGGGGGGTATTAAAATCTGACATGTTATCTGATCTCATCGCTGCAGCCCCCTCCTCTGCTTACAGCTTTCCCGCGCTCTACGGTTGCCCGTGAGCTTCTCCTGCTAATGTTTGAAAAGAAATAGCCACGTTATGCAGCCTCTCGGTGCTTAACGCAGCTATTGATAGTAATATTATAACACTGTTTTCTGAAAAATCACTGGCACGTTACTCGCAATTAGCAGCCGTACCGCGCGCGGCAATAGCTGTTGAGCGCGGCGGCAGTCTTACGCCAGACTGTACTCTCATCGCAAAACAGTTCCTCACATAATCGTGAGATCGCGTCTTTCTGTCGGTCAACGTACATGCTGATTAACAGATGTTGTTCCTCTTTTGTCAGCATTTCAAACGCCTTATAGAGGAGATCAACCTCTTTCTCAGCAAAGTAGAGGTTATCTGTCAGCATGTCGATAAGACATATGCTGTTGTTCAGCCTGTCTTCATACCTGTTGCCGCCCCCTGATACCGGCGTCGAACCGCTTGCCGCGCTCTTGATCGACGTCATGCGCTGTCGCTCCGTTGCTATATCCTCCGGCAGCGACTTGATCGCCGCCTCATTCTTTCGGAGATTTCGCAGATCTATTTTACATTTGAGCTTCCAGATCTCTTCCATGCTGTACCTCTCAGATTATCTTTTCCCACTTGAACCGAAGCCGTTAGCTCCGCGCTCTGTTTCTTCCAGTTCGTCCGCCAACTCAAGCTCCGGCGTAATGATTGGCAGGATCACAAGCTGTGAGATCTTGTCGCCCCGCTCTATCATGTAGCTTTCGCTGCCGTGATTGTAGAGCTTAACTCGAATGCTCCCCGTGTAGCCGCTGTCGATTACACCTTCACCGACTATGTCGTGCTTCACGTTGAGGCCTGATTTACTTTTGAGCATTCCTACATGGCCGCGTGGTATTTCGACGTGCACCCCGGTATCGATTGTGATTGCTTGTCCAGCATACAGCCTGTCGGTGAGCAGAGCGTCACCCACAGTCCAAGCGCTTTAGATTTCTGCCTATATGCCCCGTGA
>CAVAPH010000112.1:0-6907 GCA_963590455.1 bacterium
CCCAAATCCCACCAAAATTTTTTCAAAACTGTAACAAATACTATTGACATTCATATCCTGGCAATATATAATACACATGTATAATAAGATAATTGGGAAAAAGATGCACGTGGTTTAAGTATTCACTTAACAATCAACTATCGTAGGTCGGCGCTGCCGAATAACTTATTGATTTTTTATAACTCTTACAGCAGGAGGGTAAACTTATGAAGTTCACTAAATCATCCGGAGGAAACACGCTCATGAGGCGTGCTCTTGCTCTGCTCTTTGTTCTGGTAATGGTGTGCGCGCTTGTCGTGCCTGCCTATGCAACAGAGGGCGGAAGTGTTGAGGAGACTCCTGCGGCCGAGGAGACCGATGCTTCCAATTCTACGGAAGAGACGACATCTGATACTTCGACAACGACTACGGAGCCGAGTGCGTCACCGGAATCGGCTGAGCAGGAGCTGGAGCAGACTGCCGCTCCCACAGAGGAGCCTGTAGACACCACCGACACCGAGGTGCAGGAGTCTGAGCCTACTGATGAGAGCAATAGCAATATCGCAACTGCTGCGCTGAATGACAATATATCTACTGCGTCAATCAGTGGTGATACCACAATTAAGGTAGGTAGGACGACAACACTGTACGGAAACAGCGGTTCTAATCACTCGTGGAGTTCCAGCGATAAAAATGTTGCCACAGTTGATGGTAATGGCAACACAGCTACAGTGACTGGCGTTTCTGGCGGTAATGTGACTATTTCTCATAGTTATTATGTATGGCACGGGTTTAGACACGAGAATTATATCGAGCAGATAAAGGTGACTGTAGATGGCCCGCAGGCGCAGATTTATTACCTCAAGACTCCGACGAGTGATCCTGCGTCAAACGATACGAGCCAATGGGGTCCCTGCCTTAGCAATGGTGCTACGGTTAATACGGATAACGCAACATGGGTGGGCGACAAAAACATAACTACGAATGCCAGCTCATATATAACAAGCTGGCCTGACGGTTCTACTGGCGCGACTTGGACACTTGTAAAAGACGATACAACTACTGGCACGTATTTCACTACAGTTCTTGACAACATTTTCGATGTTTACAAATCAACGATAGAGAAAGACACCGGTATTACCGACCTGCAAAAAACCGATATTACAAAGATAACGCTGACACCGTATAAGATCTCAAAATACAACAGCACAACTCCTGACAAGCACATTGACTGCACAATCAGTGTTACAACCTCACGTGTGTATGCAGCAAACTTCTGGCAGATTAAGCCGGACGGCAGCGCAAATGTTTTGATCGAGGGCAAAAACATTGAAAAGGGAAATGCAATTCCGGAGACCGAAAAAACGGTCACTCCTGCTTCGTATGATGTCGGTGGCATACTCTATGAGCTCGACAAGTGGTATGTAGAGGATGCAAACGGCGGTTACAGCGAAGCGTCCGTGAAGGCTGACTTTGGCACAACAGGTTACACACCGACAGAGACCCAGTATGCAGACGGTACTGTAAACTTCTATGCAGTCTACAAGCCGGTTAAGGCGACAATAACCGTTACCAAGATAGTCAACGGCCTTGACCTTGCAACCGCAAAGACTCTTCCCAATAATTTTATAACCGGATCCGTTAATTATACTGAGACTGCGACAACGTCAACTGTTGAACTCGGGGAATGGACTCAGGATGAAACAACCAATCAGATATCTGCCACAAAGGCCGTTGAAGTTTACGTGCCTTATGATACGACCAAGGCATTTACCTTCACTGAGGATACCACACAGGTAGTGCTGGATGATTATAACCTGACTTCCGATGCGGCAACTAAGACTGTCACTCTCGCAAAGGGCACAGACGGAAAGTACACAGGCTCTGTTACCTTTACAAATACATATGAGAAGAAGGCAACCTCCCTCACCGTCAGCAAGACCGTTACCGGTAAGCTTGGCGATATGAGCAAGGAATTCGAGTTCACGGTTAGCTATACAGATACCACCGGTGCAAGCCGGACTGCAACTCTGAATCTTGCAAGCGGCAAGAGTGCAACTGTCGAGAACATCAAGGTCGGCAGTGCGATTACCGTTACCGAGACTGATCCTAATCCCGCAAACTCCACCAACAAGTATTACACCACTTATTCTGTAAACGATGCGAAACCAGTTGAAGGTTATACCGCAACAATTGAGAGTGCCGCAGCCGACGGTAATAATACTGTTGCTTTCGTCAACAACAAGGATTACAATCCCGACACCGGAGTGTCTCTTGACTCTCTGCCTTATGTGATCGTCCTCACACTTGCGATTGCAGGCTCCGCAGCATTCATAATCCGCCGCCGTAAGAGCAGCGAGGGCTGATAGTTAATAATTAGCTATGGCACTGTTAAAATCAAAAAAGGACAGCAGGGGAGAGTCGGCGGAGAAAAAGACCGCAAAAAAATCTCCCGTTGCTGACCGGAATATAGCACCGGACACGGAGCCGCTCAATCAGGAGCAGCAGCGCCTGCGTGACTGGTACAAAACCGTAAAGTTCAAGAAGACCGCATTTGGCGGCATTGACGAGGTAAACCTCTGGAAAAAGCTTGAGGAGCTCAACGAGATCTACGAGTCTTCACTGAGTGCAGAGCGCGCGCGTTATGATGCGCTCATAAAAAGCTACAATGCATCTACCAGAAAGATGGTTGCCCAGTATAAAGCGGCGCTGGATCAGGCTAATGCCGATTATGACGAGCTCAACACGCTTTATGTTGAGCTGCAGTCAAAAAGTCGATAGGGGTGAAAGCTACGGCAAAGTCAAAAACAGCGGACAAACCGAAGACTAACGCCCAAATCATCCGCAGCCGCCGCAGCAATGCGGAGACGGTCCGTGACGGAATAAATCTCATCGTGCGGCTTGTCGTACTGATACTTTTTGCGTATATCTTTTTCACGCAGGTATTTATTATCACCCAAGCCCCCGGTAACGATATGTTCCCTGCAATAAAAGACGGAGATCTGCTCATCGGCTATAGATTACAGAAGGACTTTAGCAAGAATGACGTCGTGATCTATACACATGACGGTGAAACCAAGGTCGGCAGAATACTCGGCAAGGGCACCGACATCATCAATATCGATGAGGACGGAACGCTCTATGTAAACGGCACAGCGCAGGCGGGCGAGATACTTTACCCCACCTACGCAAAGGAAGAGGCAGTCAGTTATCCCTATACCGTCCCGGAGGGCTCTGTGTTTATTCTTGGCGACTACAGAACCCAGTCTGAGGACAGCCGCGATTTCGGCGCAGTGTCGCGGGACGATGTTCAGGCAAAGGTAATAACTCTTCTGCGCCGACGCTCGCTGTGAGCAAGCAAATTTATAAATAATTTCTGTGCGTGTTTTTGAGAAGGATGCGTATACAAACTTATTTAATAGCGCGAAACCGATAATCAAGCAAAATCATGGCAAAGCGAGTAAATGGAAAGAAAATATTATGGAGGTAAACCAAATGAAGTTCATGAAGAAATCCCTTGCACTTCTCTTCGCGGTCGTTCTTGTCTTCTCACTGAGCGCCACGGCATTTGCAGATGGTTACGTTGATGCTAGTTCCGTTAGCATTGTGAAGAATTACGTGTCTACTAATGGCTCTACCCCTGCTGCAAGCTTTACAGTTGAGCAGGTTGATAACGGTGTAGTAGAAGACGGTGACGCTACTTCTGCTCCTGCTCTCGGAACTATTACCGGTGTTTCTTATACTGCTGGCGAAACCGGCACGAAGAACATTGTCGTAAATCTTCCTGAGTACACCAATGTCGGTGTATATGAGTACACTCTTCAGGAAGTTGCTGGTACTGTTGCTGGCGTGACCTACAAGACTGGTACGTTTGTTCTCAAGGTTTCTGTTACTAATGCCGCAGACGGTACGCTTGTTCGTACTCCTGCTCTTTACACTGATGGTGCAGATAAAACTAAGAACGACACCATTAAAAACACCTATGAGGGCCGCGATCTTAGCATTAGCAAGACTGTTAAAGGTGCTTATGGTGACAAGACCAAGTACTTCACCTTCACTGTAACTCTTACCGGTGAGGCTGGCCTTACCTATCCCGAGACCTTCGCTGTCTCCGGCGGATCCAATACTTCTAACCCAGCGACTATAGCTCTTGGCACAGCCACTACTTTCCTGCTCAAGGATGGCGATACCATCAAGATTGCAAATCTCCCTGTCGGTGTGAAGTACGAGGTTACTGAAGCTGCTGTTGAGGGTTACACCACCACTAAGTCAGACGATAGCGGCACTATCACGACTGGTGTTGATCCTACTGCTGCTTTCACTAATGAAAAGGATGGCACTCCTGATACCGGCATTTCTCTTGACTCCCTGCCTTACGTTGTCATTCTCGTAGTTGTTCTCGGCGGTGCTGCAGTTCTCTTCCTTCGCAAGCGTCACGCTGAAGACTAAGTCTTGACTGTTTCCCCTTATACGGGAAATTAGCTTAAAATCCGTGTGGGCAAAAATATAATATTTTTGCCCACCGGAGAATTATATCAAAGATTTATTATTTTCACTTACTCGCCTTTATTATCGGAGGCCGCATGAAAGCTGCAAAATTTTTCATCAAAGCGGCAAACTTTATAATCAGCGCTGTTGTTGCGCTGGCCCTGCTTGCTGCAGGTTCCTATTCGGCATACGCGCTATGGGATAACGCGCAGGTTTATAACGCTGTTGATAATGTCATGGAAGAGCTCATAAGCCTGAAGCCGAGTGTTGATCCCGAGGAGGATAATGGAGCCTCATTTGAGGAGCTCCTCGCTATCAACCCTGATGTCTGCGCATGGTTAACTCTTGACGGTACTAAGATCGATTATCCTATACTCCAGGGCGCAGATAACCTCAGCTATATAAATACCGATGTTTACGGTAATTACGTTCTCTCCGGCAGCATTTTCCTTGATTCACGCTGCGACAGAAACTATAATACATCATATGCTCTTGTCTACGGTCATCATATGGCCAACAGCAAGATGTTCGGAGATCTGGATAAATATAAGGATGAGGATTTCTTCAAAGAGAATACGACGGGTCTTCTCATCCTGCCCGACCGTACTTATAACCTTGAGATCTTTGCCTGCCTTGTGGTTAGGTCCGCTGAAAGCAACATCTTTCAGCCTTACCGCTGGCAGACTGATATAAAGGGTCTGCTCGACTTCGCCTCGGAGAATGCAATGCATACCCAAACAGAGCTTATTGAAGAGATTCGCTCTGCCGAGTCCCCGCAGGTCATCGCTCTGTCTACGTGCTCCACGGAGTACACAGATGCGCGTACAATAGTCTTGGCGTATATGACGCCTTATACACCTGTAACACAGGTAGGAGGTTGATCCATGAAAAAGAGTTTGAAGAAGCTGCTGGCTGCAACTATGCTCGTCCTCATGTGCATGTCCATCATGCCCGTATTTGCTTTCGCAGACGGTGAGGGCGTGACGGCTGAAATCCCGGTTAACATGAATCGTACCGGCGGCATCCCTGACAGCGCCGTTTACACCACCACCCTTGAGTCTGTTGAATCCGGCAATCCTATGCCTGAATCCGCAACTCTTACCTTCACTGATAATGCGCATGACGTGAGCTATGGGGATACTGCGGATTATGTTATCAGCTATACCGTTCCAGGTAAGTATCACTATACAGTCACTCAGACCGTTACCAATCCTCTGAACTACATGACCTATGATACCGATGTCTACGATGTCACTGTCGACGTTTACTATAACAACGACAATATGCTCGATCGTAATGTTATCATCACGAATCAGAGTGATCCTGATGACACCAAGCAGGAGGCTGCATCATTCCTGAACGCATATGATCCTGAGCATGGTATTAAGTCTCTTACGGTTGAGAAGATGTGGAATGACGGCAATTACTCCGGCCGTCCCACCAGCGTTGTTGTTGAGCTCTATCAGAACGGTGAGTCTGTTGCCTCCGCTGTTCTCAGCAAAGAGAACGACTGGAAATGCACATGGTCAGGCCTGAACTATGACGGCACGAATACCTATGAAGTCAAGGAGACCTCCAAGCACAGCCGTTATCTTGTCCGTTATTACTACAACTTCGCAGAGGATAAGAACATTGTAACCTGCACTGTCGTCAACACATATAACGGCGGCGGCCTTATCCAGACCGGTCAGCTCAACTGGCCCATCTACGCTCTCGCAGGTCTCGGCATAGTTGCTATTGCCATCGGTGTCTTCACAACTAAGCGTAAGAAGGATAACAATGCATAAGAAAAAGTCAAGAGGGGTAAATCCCTTTCTGATAATCGGTACAGTGCTGCTCATAGCGGCACTGTCCCTTTATATCTATAATTATTTAGAGAGCCGGCACGCCGGCGCAGAGGCCGACAGCGTATTAACTGACGTGCAGTCGCAGATCTCCGCAATAATCGCTCAAAACGGTGATGCCGACGATAGTGAGGACGATACGGATGAATCTGACTCCACGCTCGCCACGCCTGTTCCTGATATGCAGACTCTCACTATAGACGGTAACGAGTATATCGGATATATATCCATACCCACACAGAAGATTGAGCTCCCAGTCATGTCCGACTGGGACTACGATAAGCTGAACATCGCCCCCTGCCGTCAGTACGGCTCATATTATACCGATGATCTCGTCATTGCCGCGCACAATTTTGACACGCACTTCGGTAAGCTTAAAAACTTGAGCAAGGGTGACCGTGTGGACTTCACCGATGCAACCGGAAAGGTGCATCACTATGAGGTCGTCCGCATAGAGACAATCCAGCCCGACAATGTAGATGCCGTCCAAAACAGCGGCAACGATCTCGTCCTCTACACCTGCACCAAAGGCGGCGCCACCCGCGTCACAGTATTCTGCGACAGAGTACAGACGAAAAGCAATACCGCGAAGAAGT
>CAVAPH010000113.1:0-6898 GCA_963590455.1 bacterium
TATCGAGGCGAGAAAGTCCTCGCGCGTCTTATCCTTGCGGCGGGCACGGTCACACTCGGCGAGAATAACCGTTATCGGCGTGCGCAGCTCGTGCGAGGCATCGGATGCGAATTGCCGCTCGCTCAGAAACGACTTTTCAAGTCGGTCAAGCATTTTGTCAAAGGCCGCGCCAAGCCTGCGCATCTCGCTCGGGCCGCGCTTCATATTCACGCGCAGCGACATATCGTCACCGTCGGATATACTGTCGACCGTGTCGATTATCTTCTCCATCGGTCTGAAGGCGCTCCACGCGATCAGCCAGCCGCCGCCTGTCGACAGCAAAATCAGCGCAGGAAGCAGCGTGCACAGCAGTATTATTATAACATGCATCACTCCGGACTCGTCCTGCGCGGATATTACGCCGCGCACCCATATGCGGGTTATCTCCATGTCGACCATTGTGTCGTACACATAGGTCTCGTCGCCGTCTACGTCCACGGTTCTGATAACGTTTGCCTCGAAGGGCATATCAAGATTCACATAGCTCTCCTTCTGAGCCCCGTGGAGCAGCTCGCCGTCTTCATTGTAAAAGCTGCAGTATACGCCTCGCTTATAATAATCGAGATCCTCCCATTCGATGCGGCCTCTCTCAAATTCCAAATCCTGTGCGTTGTTCAGCACAACGTTCACAAGCCTGCCTGACGGATCATCCGTAATCGACGCGCCGTTTATCACCAGCACGAACACGACCACCATCACCGCGAGCAGCAGCACCATCAGCGTTACCCACAGTGTAACTCTCAGCTTTGCGGACAAGTTTCCGTCACTCCTCTCTCAGCACCCAGCCCGTGCCCCACACGGTATGTATGAGCTTTTTGTCAAAGCCCGTATCCATTTTCTTGCGCAGGTAGCCGATATATACGTCCACCACGTTCGTCCCGCCCTCGTAGTCGTAGTTCCAGAGATTGTTCTCTATCATCTCGCGTGAGAGAACAACGCCGCGGTTGCGCACCATATACTCCAAAAGCGCGAATTCCTTCTGCGTCAGGTCTATATTCTTCCCGGCACGTACTGCGGTCTTTGCGGCGGAATCGAGTGTAAGATCCGCGATTGTATATGTGTTCGACCTGTTGCCGGTGTATTTTCTTGTCATGACATGCACCACGGCCACGAGCTCTTGAAAGTCAAAGGGTTTTGTGAGATAATAATCTCCGCCGGATTCAAGGCCCTCGACTTTGTCCGCCACGCTGTCACGGGCGGTCAAAAACAGAACCGGCGTGTTATTGCCGCCGCTGCGCAGACGCCGCACCAGCTCCAGCCCGTCGAGCTTCGGCATCATGATGTCAAGTATCATCACGTCATAGTCTGCGGAGAGCGCATAATCAAGCGCATCCGCCCCGTTAAAGCAGCTGTCGACGCTGTAGCCCTCATCCTCCATTGCCTCGGATATTATTCTGTTGAGATGCTTCTCGTCCTCAGCTACAAGTATTCTCATTGTGTCTTCTCCCTCCGAGTCTTGTTTTATTATTTATTATTTTTTTAATATATATCATGAAATATTAAGTTTTTCTTTAAGCTGCCGGCAGCTTATTAATTCTTTTCTTAAAATATTATATCATAATAAACACGTAAAGAAAATGAGTGAAAAAAAGGAGAGATGAAAATGAGCAAAACTGTTAAGAAAATCATTATCGTTGCAATCGTGCTTATAGTCATCGGCGCATGCATTGGCGGGTTTTTCATCTGGCGCCACAACAGCATGTATATCGGTGAGAAGGCAGCCATTGCAGCCGCCGTCGCTGATGCAGGTCTCGAGACAAGTGATATCTTAAAAACCGACGCCGAGTTTGAAAAGAACGCGTACTCCGCCTGGTACGATGTCGAGATTCACACCCGCGGCATGGAGTATGAATATGATATTGACGCCGTCACCGGAGAGGTGCTCAGCGCAACCTCCGAAATTGACGATTAATTATATTATTTAACCCGATTATTTCCACCCTCTGCGTTATATTCACAATAAAAAGCGGCCACTCCCTTGCACGGCCGCGCAAAAGACCCGTTTCTAAACGAAGCGGGTCTTTTGTTTATTTATTATATTTTATTTTCCGTAGCTGCTCAAAAACTGCTTTGTGCGCTCCTCCTGCGGATCACCGAAGAGCTGCTCGGGCGGGCCCTGCTCGACGATGTTGCCGCCGTCCATGAACAGCACTCTGTCCGACACGGCGCGGGCGAAGCTCATCTCATGCGTGACTATAACCATGGTCATCTTCTCGCTTGCAAGCTGGCGGATAACACCCAGCACCTCGCCTGTAAGCTCGGGGTCAAGTGCGCTTGTCGGCTCATCAAAGAAGAGCACCTCAGGCGTAAGCGCGAGAGCGCGCGCGATGGCAACACGCTGCTGCTGTCCGCCGGAGAGTTGATGCGGATAAAAACCGAGCTTGTCGCCAAGTCCCACGCGGCGCAGAAGCTCCTCGCTCTTTGCCTCTATCTCCGCGTTGATTTTCTTTCTGTTCGCGCGGTAATCATCACGGCTCTTCGCCTGCAACTGCGGTGCAAGGGCGACATTCTGCAGTGCGGTATACTGCGGGAAAAGATTAAAGCTCTGGAACACAAGGCCAAAGTGCAGCCTGTTGCGGCGTATTTCCGATTCCGTGAGCGTATTGTCGGACTCCGATGAATAAAGCACGTCGCCGTTCACGGTGATGAGTCCGGAATCGGGCATCTCAAGGAAATTCATGCATCTGAGCAGCGTGGTCTTGCCGCCGCCTGAAGGGCCGATAACGGAGAGAGTCTCCCCCTGCTCCATTGAAAAGCTGATGCCCTTGAGCACCTCGAGGGAATCAAAGCTCTTGCGAAGCTTATCCACATAAAGCAATGCCATATTTCCGCCTCCTCACACCTTGAAATAGTCGAGCTTCTTTTCCAGCTTGCCCAGCAGCACCGTCAAAAGTCCGCTGAACGCCAGATAGTACACGCCCGTAAAGAACAGCGGCCAGATTATGCCCGCAGATTTAATAAAGGCCTGTCCGTTCCACATAACCTCGTACACGGCGATAACGCGCACAAGAGATGTATCCTTTACAAGGGTGATTATTTCATTGCCCATCGGCGGGACAATGCGCTTTATAACCTGCATCAGAGTGACCTTGAAGAATATCTGCGTGTTCGTCATGCCGAGCACCTGTCCGGCCTCACGCTGTCCGCGCGGAACACCCTCTATGCCTCCGCGGAAGATCTCCGAGAAGTAGCAGGAATAGTTAAACACAAAGGCGACCATTGCCGCAATAAATCTGCCGTTTGAGCCGCTTCCCCACCAGTTGTTGCCCAGCAGAATGCCGGGGCCGTAGTATATCAGCAGCAGCTGCAGCATAAGCGGCGTGCCGCGAACAACCCATACAACAAGCTTAACGAAATAGCTCAGCGGCTTAAAGCGGCTCATTGTGCCGAGAGAAATCAGAAGTCCCAGCGGGATCGCGCCCACGAGCGTGAGGGCGAATATCTCGAGGGATTTCAGGAAGCCCAGCGAGAGCGATGAAATAACGGTCTGAAACATGGCCTACCTCTTCGTAATCACCAAAAATAATTTTGCTCTGTCTTTTTTCTTATCGCCTATCGTATCAAAAGCAGAGAGGGAGCTCCCTCTCTGCTTCATGATTCTTTAGCAGAGTGTTTTAATAATACACTAATGTGCTTTACTTTGCAATAATGGATTCCTGAACGCCGTATGCCTTTGCGGTCTCCATCATGGTACCGTCAGCATAGGATGTTGCGAAGAACTCGTTGAGTGCCTCTGCAAGGTCGCTGCCGGAGCGGAAGCCGACGCCATACTCCTCGGTGGTGAGCTCAACAGTGTAGGTCAGGTCGGGGTAGCTTGTTCCCTCGCCGATCATTGCGCCGGCCATCAGCAGGTCGATAACGCAGGCATCAGCGGTGCCGGCCTGGACTTCCATAAGTGCTGCGGACTGGCTCTGTACTGCGATGGGCTCAAGACCAAGCTCGGTAACTGCGGCCTCGCCTGCGGAGCCTGCCTCAACTGCGATTGCGAGGTCTGCAAGGCTCTCTGCGGTCTGGTAGTTCTCTGCGACATCAGCGCTGACAACGACAACCTGTGCGTTGTTGCAGTATGCTTCGGAGCAAGTCATGGAGTTGAGAACCTCGGGAGTGAGTGTCATGCCGTTCCATACGCAGTCAATGCTCTTGTTGTTCAGCTCAAGGATCTTGTTGTCCCAGTCGATCTCGATGAACTCGACTGCAACACCCAGGGAGTTTGCGAAGAGCTTTGCCATGTCTGCATCGAAGCCTATCCACTCGCCCGTGTCGGACTTGTAGTCCATCGGGTCAAAATCGGTGATGCCGACTATCAGTGTGCCCTTCTCCTGGACGTATGCGAGATCACTGTCTGCTGCGGTTTCTTCTGCTGCATCAGCTTCAGCGGGAGCCTCGGTTGCTGCAGGGGTGGAGCTGCTGGAGCATGCGCAAAGTGCAAATACCATTGCGAGTGCCAGGAGCATAGCGAGTAATTTTTTCATTTTCATTTCCTCCGTTAATTTGATTCGTACGGCCTTGTTATAAAGCCGAAATTGTCTAAGTTTTTTAGCACGCTGCTATAATATCACATTAGCGTAATAAAGCAAGAGTTTTTTGCACTTTTGCTGTGCGTTTTTTGCACAGCATTTTTAGTCAAATTTTCTTATGTGCCTATTTAATTCCTACTAAGTTTATATTATATTAAGTTTGTAGGAATTAGGACTCAGGTTTCTCAATTCCCACAGGTGACGACTTGATTATTATTCGCAAAAAGGATGATTTCATATGAATGTTACAAGCAAAGGCCGATACGCCCTGCGCGTCATGCTTGATCTCGCGCAGCACCCGGAGGAGGGCTTTATCTCCCTTAAGACAATTGCCGACCGTCAGCAGGTTTCGATGAAGTATCTGGAGCTTATAGTCAGCAATCTCAAAAAGGCCGGGCTGGTCGAGAGCACGCGCGGCAAGGAGGGCGGTTACCGGCTCAATCAGCCGCCGAGCTGCTACCGTGTCGGCGACATACTTAGATGCATTGAGGATAATCTCGCCCCGGTCTCCTGCATCAAGGACGGCAGCGTTTGCTGTGAGCGGGCAGGTGAATGCATGACGGTGCCGATGTGGATGGAGCTGGACGAGGTAATTAACTCATATCTTGACACCGTGACGCTCGATGATCTGCTCACGGGCAAGAAATGGCGAAAATAAGCCATGGATTTTATAGCTCTGATTATTCTGATTACAATAGGAGGAAGTAACGAAAATGTTTGTATATGCAGATAATGCCGCGACAACAAGTGTCAGCAAGACCGCACTCGACGCGATGATGCCGTATCTCACGGAGCTCTACGGGAACCCGTCCAGTCTTTACGCCTTCGCGCAGAAGGCCAAGGAAGGGCTCGATGCGGCAAGGGCAACCGTTGCAAAATGCATCAACGCCGACCCGAAGGAGATCTACTTCACCTCCGGCGGCAGTGAGGCCGACAATCAGGCGATAATCTCCGCCGCGAAGGCAGGCGCAAGGAAGGGCAAAAAGCACATTATATCCACCGCGTTCGAGCATCACGCAGTGCTCCACACTCTCGCCAAGCTCGAAAAAGAGGGCTACGAGGTCACGCTTCTGGATGTCCACTCCGACGGTGTTGTCCGTGTGAGCGATGTTGAGGCCTCCATTCGTCCCGATACCTGCCTTGTGACCGTTATGTTTGCCAACAATGAGATCGGCACGGTTCAGCCTATCACGGAGATTGGCGCACTCTGCCGCGAGAAGGGTATTCCCTTCCACACCGATGCCGTTCAGGCGGCTGGGCACATGCCGATAGACGTCAAGGCCATGAACATAGATATGCTCTCCATGTCCGGCCACAAGTTCCACGCACCCAAGGGCGTGGGCGTGCTCTACGCGAAGAAGGGTATGCCGCTCGTCAATATAATCGAGGGCGGCGCACAGGAGCGCGGCAAGCGTGCCGGCACTGAAAATGTCGCCGGTATCGTGGCAATGGCCGCGGCGCTCAAGGAGTCCTGCGACAACATGGAGGCCAACACCGCGAAGATAATCCCCATGCGTGACAAGCTCTTCGCCGAGCTGTCCAAAATCCCGCACAGCAAGATTAACGGCAGTCTTGAGCATCATGTCCCCGGCACGGTAAATATGTGCTTTGAGGGCATAGAGGGCGAATCTCTGCTGCTCATGCTCGACATGAACGGCATCTGCGCCTCCTCCGGCTCCGCCTGCACCTCCGGTTCTCTCGATCCGAGCCACGTTCTTCTCGCCATCGGTCTGCCGCATGAGGTTGCGCACGGTTCGCTGCGTCTGTCAATCGGCGAGTACAACACCATGGAGGAGATAGATCACATTATTGCCACTGTCCCCAAGGTGGTTGAGTATCTGCGCAATATGTCCCCCGTGTGGGATGAGCTTGAAAAGGGCGAGCGCAGGCATCTGATCTAAATAATAATTATAATAATATATATCTTGATTTAGAAAAGGAGATATAACAATGGCACTTTACAGCGATAAGGTAATGGATCATTTTCAAAATCCCCGCAACGTCGGCAAAATCGACGATGCAGACGGTATAGGTGAAGTCGGCAACGCCAAGTGCGGCGACATCATGCGTATGTATATTAAAGTCGACGACAACGGCATCATCACCGACTGCAAATTCAACACCTTCGGCTGCGGCAGCGCAATAGCTACCAGCTCCATGGCGACCGAGCTTATCAAGGGCAAATCCGTCAAGGAGGCACTCTCTCTGTCCAACAAGGCCGTTGTGGAGGCTCTCGACGGTCTGCCCGCGCACAAGATACACTGCTCCGTTCTCGCCGAGGAAGCCGTCCGTGCCGCCGTCAAGGACTACTACGACAAGCACGGCATAGCCTACGACCCCGC
>CAVAPH010000114.1:0-6783 GCA_963590455.1 bacterium
ATTAAACAGCTCGCAGCAGCGGGGTTACTCCCGATCTGCTGCGAGCTGTTGTTTTTTTATTTTCTCGTTATTTACTTTCCCAGATATTCCGCCTGGGTTTTGCTCAGGCTGTCTATCTTTACGTTCATTGCCTCGAGCTTGCATTTTGCGACCTCTATGTCTATCTCGTGCGGGACGGGGACGACGTCGGCTTTGAGCTTGCCGCGATTGTCAGCGAGATATTTTGCGGACATTGCCTGGATTGCAAAGCTCATGTCCATGATCTCCGCGGGGTGTCCGTCCGCTGCGGCGAGATTGACAAGTCTGCCCTCGGCGATGGCGAAGAGCGTCTTGCCGTCGGGCATGACGTAGCCCTGAATATTGTGGCGCGCCTCGTACTTTTTGACTGCCATTTTTTCGAGTGCCGCCATGTCGACTTCAACGTTGAAGTGGCCGGCATTGCTGAGTATTGCGCCGTCCTTCATAAGCGGGAAGTGCTCAGCCGTGATTATATCGCGGCAGCCGGTCACGGTGCAGAAGATATCACCGATTTTTGCGGCCTCGGCCATGGGCATGACCTCGTATCCGTCCATGACAGCCTCGAGCGCGCGTATGGGATCGGTCTCCGTCACGATGACCTTGGCGCCGAGTCCCTTTGCCCTGAGCGACACGCCCTTGCCGCACCAGCCGTAGCCGGAAATTACAACGTACTTGCCCGCGACGATGAGATTTGTTGTGCGGCAGATGCCGTCCCAAACGCTCTGACCCGTGCCGTAGCGGTTGTCGAACATGTGCTTGCAGTCGGCA
Organism: bacterium; assembly: GCA_963590455.1. Lineage (GTDB taxonomy): Bacteria > Bacillota > Clostridia > Oscillospirales > Oscillospiraceae > Limivicinus. The sequence continues at coordinate 787 of CAVAPH010000114.1, forward strand.
TCGTTGACCATGACCATGGGGAAGCGCAGCGTACCTGCGGCGGACATTATACGAAGGCGGTTTATACCGGTGGTTGTCTCCTCGCAGCCGCCGATGACGTTGGGAATAAGCTCGGCAAATTCCTCGTGCATAAGATGTACAAGATCTCCGCCGTCGTCGATGATAATATTCGGCCCGACCTTAAGCACCTCGCGCAGGCAGTCGTCATACTGCTGCTCATTGCAGCCGTAAATTGCAAACACGTTCATTCCGCCCGCTGCCAGTGCCGCGGCGACATCATCCTGCGTGGAGAGCGGATTGGAGCCGGTCACGTACATCTCCGCGCCGCCCATCTCCATCACACGGCAGAGATACGCGGTCTTTGCCTCCAGATGCACGGAGAGCGCGACCTTCAGCCCCTTAAAGGGCTTTTCCTCTTTGAAACGTGCACCTATTCCGCGCAGAACGGGCATGTTGCGCTCAACCCAGTTGATCTTCATCTCGCCGGAGGGGGCAAGGCTGATGTCTTTAATAATGCTCATGTAGATAATCTCCTTTTTCTGTTGTCATGTTTAATAATTATACCCGAATCCGCACGCTCATGCCTCTATTTTGAGCTTCGTGCCTGCGACGGTTTTTGTAACGATTATTTTCTTCTCTATGCGCTCTTTAAGCGCGGTTGTGTGGGATATAACGCCGACAAAACGGTTTCCTCCCGCAAGGCGAAGCAGCAGCTCCATTGCCTGACGCAGGGCGTTCTCATCAAGAGTTCCGAAGCCCTCGTCAATAAACATCGCGTCCAGCCTCACGCCGCCGCTCCTGCTCTGCACCACATCGGCAAGGCCGAGAGCCAGCGCAAGCGACGCCATAAACGATTCGCCGCCCGAGAGCGTGGACACGTCGCGCCACTGTCCGGTTCCGCGGTCAAGCACGTCAAGATCAAGGCCGACCTGCTCGCGCCTGCTCTTTGCCTCCTCCTTGCAGCGCAGCACAAACATTCCGTCCGTCAACAGCATAAGGCGCTTGTTTGCCGCGGCAATGACCTGCTTGAAATAGTACTGCTGCACATATGTCTCGAACGAGAGCTTCGCCTTGCCGCTTGACTGTCCGGCGACGGTATCATATACCTCATTGACCACCGTCCAGCGGTGATGGATCTTCATCCGCTTTTTCAGCAGCTTTTCAAGGCGGTCTATCCCCTTTTCGTCCGACTCATACGCCGATTTCAGCGCGCTCTCTCGGGCTGTAAGCTCACGTGATGCCTGATTTGCCTCGGTGCTGCTCTCACTAAGTCCGGTTATATCCGCCCGCTCCGTGTCTTTGAGCTTTTCTTCGAGGTCCCTTATGCGGTCGTTGAGCGATTTCAACAGTGCAAGCTCGTTGTTGAGCTGCTTTTCCTGTCTGTCAATTTCCGTGTCAGGAAGCTTCGCCGCGGCATATTCACCGGCATCGGCAAAGCCCTGCTCCGCAAGACCATTCTCAAAGGCCTGCGTCTGCTCTGCCAGATTCTTTTCAAGCTCCGCTATACGCTTCGCAGTCTCCTCCGCCTTGGTCTTTGCTCGCTCAAGCTCGGTGCTTACACGGCTGTACTCATCCGCCGCGCTCTTGGACTCGTTCTCAGCCGCCGCGATTTTACGCCTGAGGGCATCGCACTCGCTCTTGAGCTTTGCAGTGTCCTCATCTCCGGCGAGGCCGAGCTCCTTTATGCGGTTCTCGGCATTCTGAACCTGTGCGCGGCTGTGTACAGCGTCGGCCGTTGCATCCTGCAGGCGCTTTTCTGCACGCTTGCGCTCGGTATCCTTGCGCTCGAGCATTGCCTTCGTCACGTCCCCGCTCTCATGCACTGCGGGTGAGGGGTGCGATGTTGAGCCGCACACGGGGCAGGGCTTGCCCTCCTGAAGCGTCTGAGCCAGTATGCCGGCCTGAGAGGCGTAAAAGTGTTCCTTGAGCTCGGTATACTCCTCGTCCGTGCGGCGGCTCTCCTCAAGGCAGGCCGCTGCCGCCTTTTCACATGAAGCGAGCTTCTTCCGCTCCTCTGCGAGCTTAAGCAGTGCCGGAATCGCTTCATCGAAGCGGCGCAGCTCATCTTTTGATGCCTCTGCCTCGGTTTTTGCTTTCTCGGCGTTTTCCTTGCGTATTCTGCTCACTTCGAGCTGTTTTTCACTCTCCGTGCGTCTCTGCTCCGCACGCTTGAGCTCGTTTCTCGTTGCTTCCAGCTCTCTTGCCGTGCGCTGCATGAGGGAATCATCTTTTGCAAGCCGCGCTGCGCGTTTCGCCCTTGCGAGCTTTTCCGCCCGCTCATCTCTCTCTGCAGCCTTATTATTTTCCTGTGCCTGCTCTCGATGCAGCCCGTCCAGCCTGTCAAAATCGGCGTTTATCACTCTCGCCTCGGCAAGCGCCGCGGTCGCCGCTGATGCCCTGTTCTGTGCCTGCTCGCGCTGCACTGCGAGCTCTTCCAATCTGTCGCGGCGCCAGCTCTGTCTTGAACGCAGAAGCTCAACAAGCTTATCCCTCTGCATTGCGCCGCCGGAGCGCAGCTGACGTATATCTGCTTCTCCGTCGTATGAGGCGTCCTCGCTCAGATGCGCAAGCTCTGACGCTATATTATCGTCTATTCTTGTTAACTCCTCCCGCGCCGCGGAATTTTCATCCTTAAGGCTCTGCTGGAGCTGCGCAAACACACCGGTATTAAATATGCGCTGAAAGAGCTTCTTACGCTCATCGCTTTTGGCATTGAGTATTTTTAAGAAATCCCCCTGGGCTATCATCGCCGTCTGAGAGAACTGATCCTGTGTCAGTCCGGTCAGATCCGCAATCCGTGCAGAGGCCTCATCAATCCGGCTTATCTGCTCGCCCGTCTCCGCACACTCAAACTCAACCGAGGCAACGCTCTTTGTCTCACCGTCTCCGCGGCGCTTGGGGCGGATGTATTCGGGGGAGCGCTTTATTCTGTAGTGCCTGCCCTTGTGCGTGAAGAAGAATTCCGCATAGGTCTCGGTCTCCGGTGAAGCGTAGTCGGATCTGAAGGAGCGCGCCGCGCGTCTCTCCGCGCCGCCTGATGCCTCGCCGTAAAGCGCGAAGCTTATGGCATCAAATATCGTGGTCTTTCCCGCTCCGGTGTCGCCGGTTATCAGGAAAAGCCCCTCACTGCCCAGCTTTGAGAAGTCCAGCTCTGTTCTCTCCGCATATGGTCCGAAGGCGGACATTATGAGTTTTTCAGGCTTCATCTCCGTCCTCCTCTTTTCGCAATAATCCACGGATCAGCTCGAGCTGCTCGTCATTCGGCAGACTGCCGTTATTCTGCAGAGAGAAGAAATCGCAGAATAGTTCCTCCACGCTTCTGGTCTCGACATTTTCACCGATCGAGATGTCCGCGTCCTCCTGCGTCTTGGAGTTCATCACGCCAAAGCGCATAAGGTTCGGAAACACCGTCGTTATGCTCACCCTCGCATCCGGCGCGACGAGCTCATCCGTAACCGTGGCGTGTACGTAGTCCTCAGAGTACGGCATCCGCATTATATCCTCAAGGCTGCCCTTGACTTCGCGCACCTCATGCAGCGGAGTTACGGGTATAAGCTCTATATCAAGCTTGCCCTTTTCGCCCATTTCGACAAGAGTTACGCTCTTATTATGCCTCGCCTCGGAAAACGAGTATTTCAGCGGCGAACCGGCGTAGCGCAGCGTGTCGCGTCCGACTCTCTGCGGTCCGTGTATATGTCCCATCGCCACATAGTCAAAATCATCGAAAAGCCGTCCGTCCACGCACTCAAGGCCGCCCACGTAAAGCTCCTCCGAGCCGGACTCAAGCGCGCCTGTCACGAACTGATGGCACACGAGAATGTTTCGCTTCCCGGTGTCGATCTTGGAATGATGCAGCACCGCGGCGACAGCGTCCTGACAGCTGTTGATCTCCTCGTCCGGGTAAAATCTTCTGACCGAGAGCGGCTTTACAAAGGGCAGCAGGCTCACGATTACAGGACCGTAGCCGTCCTCAAGCTCCACCTGCTGCAGCGTGCCGTCAAACTCCTCGCTGAAGTACACTCCGCGGGAGCGCACAAGTGATGAGAGATACGCCACACGCCGCGCGGAATCATGGTTGCCGCTGATGGCGAGGATTTTTATTCCGTCGTTTGCAAGCGCCGTCACAAAGTCATCAAACGCGCTCATAGCCTCGCTCGCCGGTGAAGCGCTCTGATAGACATCACCCGCGATTATCACCGCGTCAACCTGCCTCTCTTTTGCAATTCGCTCTATCTGCTCAAGGACGTATACCTGATCCTCAATGAGCGACACATCGTTCATTCTCTTGCCGAGATGGAGATCCGCGGTGTGCAGAAATCTCATTGCATTACCTCCTGCCCGTATAAATCGCCGTTCATGCTTATAATTTTCATAGCTATCTGACAGTATAACATACTCCGCGCGGATTTTACACAAAATTCACCCGCAGTATTGCACTTTTATGTTATCATGCTAAAATAGTGCTGCTTATGTGATATTTTATTAATTTCCCGCCTGTGTGCGGGTTTATCTGCCTATGAATATATTTAACGATAACGAAACCGAATACGTCACTGTGCGCGTGAAGCTCAGCCCGTCCGAGGCGAAAAGCGGCTGTCTGCGCACGCTTAAATACCCGGGCGCACCCTCTCCGCTGCAGGTGGAGCTGCCGGACAGGCTTGAGGACGGCGCGCTGTTATATGTCGACGCACCCTTTGTCACCGAGTACGGCACAGTCGAGGAGCAGACGCTTGCGATAAGTGTGCAGGTCGAAAAGCCGCGCAAGGGCTACGGGCTTGCGGCGGTACTTATGTTTGTCGCTGCCGCGGCACTTGGTGTGCTGATAGTAATCTTTGTGCGCGACACTCGCCGCGATACAGTCGTGAGCGACACGCAGACGGCACAGCAGGCCGTTGAATCCGAGGTGAGCGCAAGCCCTGTCACGCCCTCCCCCACCGAGACGCCGCTGAGCGCGGCGCAGCTTCGTGCGCACGAGATTATCCCGAATTTTGAGCTGCGCTATTTTCTCAATCAGCTTGATGACCGTCTGCTCTCAAATTTCTGTGAGCTCTACAGCTGCGTAAGCAATTTTAAAACCGAGTGCTCATTTCCCGAGTCTCTCTCAAGCGGCGAGCTTGAAAATCTCGTGCTGCTGCTCTCCTACGAGTGCCCGGAGCTTTTTCAGTTTTCAACCGGCAATGATATCACGTATTATACGGATCTTACCGGCAACGTCGTCTCAGCCAAGATAAGCCTTGTCATGACAAAGGACGAGTACGACAAGGAATACGCGGTCTGCAGCGGCGTGGCGAAAACTCTGGCAGAGCAGGCCGAGGGCAAGAGCGAATACGAAAAAGAGCTTCTGGCCTACGACTATCTCACGCAGAACTGCTATTATAATCTCAATGCAGCGAGCGCAGCGAATGCCTACGGCGCACTGGGCGACCGCGAGGCGAAGTGCGACGGCATAAGCCTTGCCATGAAGTGGATACTCGAGGAGATGGGCATACCCTGCATGGTGATTTCCGGCGTGCCGAGCGGCGGCGGAATCGGGCATGCGTGGAACGTCGTCTGCATTGACGGCACGTATTACGACCTCGATGTCACGAACGATGTGCAGTCTTATGAGCGCAACTGCACCTATTACGGGGCTTTCAACGTCTCCCGCTACTGGATACGCAGCAGCTACCCCGAAAATCTCTCGTTCTCCGGCTTTATTATCATCCCCGGCAGTGAAAGCATGAACATGAGCTATCACGCGCTCAACGGCACATTCATCGGCACCGGCGAGGAATACCGCGACAAGCTCTTCAAGCAGCTCGACTCGCTGGAAAACGGTCAGTCCGCCTATCTTCAGTTCGAGGACGGGGACGATTATACGAATTTTATCAACACTATAAGCACCGTCATGAGCAGCTGGAGCGGTCTTTCCAGAGGCAGCTTTAATTATACGCTCTCCCACCTTGACGAGTTTCGCGTGTGCTGCGTAAGCATAAGCTACGTGTAATTCTTATATAA
>CAVAPH010000115.1:0-6770 GCA_963590455.1 bacterium
CTTAGGTTTGTGCGCTCTTTTCGGAATGGTACTTAGATTACAATGTTTCAACCTTATCTCCTTTTCCGTCTGGAATCAGAACATACCTTTGATGCCGTTAACAAGGTCCTCGGGATAGACCTTTACCTTCTTTTCAAGGGTGCTTGCAAACGGAATCGGGCAGAACGGAGCACCGTAACGCAGAATCGGAGCATCAAGGTATTCAATGAGCTCTTCTGCAACAACTGCAGAAACCTCTGCGCCGAAGCCGCACTGTTTTACCGCTTCATGGCAGATAACAAGACGATGTGTCTTTTTAACAGATTCAAATACAGTTTCGCGGTCCCAGGGAGAAAGGCTGATGAGGTCAATAACCTCAACGTCAATTCCTTCCTTTGCCAGCATTTCGGCAGCACCAAGTGCCGCTTTCATGCCGATTGAATAGGAAACAATCGTTACGTCTTTGCCTTCTTTTACAATTTTTGCATGGCCAATTTTATAAGGAACTTCGTCCTCAAGCTCGGGCATCTCGCCCTTTTCCTTATAAAGAATCTTATTTTCAAGGTAAATTACCGGGTCGTTGGATTCAATAGCAGCCTTCAGAACCATTTTTGCATCATAAGGATTCGAAGGTGCAACAACCTGTATGCCGGGAATATGCGTAAGCAGAGCTTCAAGGGTCTGAGAGTGCTGAGCAGCACCGCCACCCGCCATACCGTCAGGAGCTCGCATTGTAAGGGGAATTTGGCACTGGCCACCGAACATATAGCGGGCCTTTGCCATTTGGTTGAGAACCTCATCCATGCATACACCGATAAAGTCGATAAAGTGCATATCCACTACGGGACGTGCGCCAGCAAGCGCCGCACCCACGCCGCCGCCGCAAATAAAGGTTTCGGAAATAGGAGTATCTATAACTCTGCCAGGGAACTGTTGGCCAAGACCTTTAAACTGTCCGAAAATACCGCCTTGACGGGCAATGTCTTCACCCATAACAAAAACCTTATCGTCTTTGTTCATCTCTTCGGCCATAGCTTCAAGTGTGGCCTGAGCAAATGTAAGTTGACGCATTTTTATTCCTCCTATTTATCAGTTTTCTTCGTAAACATATTTGAGATATCCGCTCTCGTCAGGCAATGCACTGTCCATTGCAAATTTCTTTGCATCGGCAATCTTCTGAACGCATTTCTTGTCTATCTCGTCGCATTCCTCGACAGTTACGAGATTGTCCATCTCCTCTGTCATTTTCTTGCGGAACATCTTGAGCGGGTCTGTTGCTTGGAATATAGCCCGAGTTTCTTCCTTGCTTCTGTAAAGCTCAGGGTCGCCGACGAAGTGGCCTTCAATGCGGTAGGTTTTTGCCTCAATAAAGGTGGGACCTTCTCCCGCACGAGCTCTTTCAACGGCAGCCTTTGTTGCTTCATACACAGCAAACGGATCCTGACCGTCTACAATAACGCCGGGAACATGGTATCCGGCCGCTCTGTCGGAAATGTTTTCAACTGCGGTGGTGGTACGGTAAGGAGTGGTGGATGCCCAGCAGTTCATTTCGTTTACAAAAATTACAGGAAGTTTCCATGCTGCGGCAACGTTCATTGCCTCATGGAATGTGCCGCGGTTTGATGCACCGTCGCCGAAGAACACAACGGCAACCTGGTCGGTTTTAAGAATATTCTTGAATGCAAGTGCTGCACCGGTTGCAAGGTTATAGCCGCCGCCGACAACGCCGTTTGCACCCAGCATACCGATTGAGAAATCCGCAATGTGCATTGAACCACCGCGACCCTTGCAAAGTCCAGTCTCTCTGCCGAAGATTTCAGCCATCATTTTGTTTACATCTGCGCCCTTTGCGATACAGTGACCGTGGCCGCGATGAGTAGACTCAACAACATCATCATCTCTAAGAGCAGCGCACACGCCGGTTGCAATGGCTTCTTCTCCAATATAGGAGTGGGTAAAACCGGGGATTTCGCCTGCGAGGAAGTCGTGTTTGACAGTCAGTTCAAAATTTCTTATTGTTGACATTGTCTCATACAGCTTTACCGCAAACTCTTTTGTATAGGTTTCGTTTGCCATAGAAAAGACCTCACTTTCATTTCTTGTTTTTTTCCTGGTTTACTTCTTGTTGCGCTAATGGGCAAGTTTTTCAAAGTAATACAACCATTTCTGTTGTAATACTACTTATTTTTTTGTGCTGTGTCAAGCTTTTTTCATGTTGTTTTTTATTTTTTCCATGTTGGTCAAAATTTCGCCTTAAAATTGTGCAAAACGCATATTTTCAAAGCAGGTCGGTCCTGCGTTCAAGAGGCGAACTGACGGGTATGATAAGAAAAAAGCCTCTATGGCACAGTTTATATATTATTCAACACGTATAATAATTTGCAAACGAAGGAGGCATCACCCAAAATGCTTCACCGTGCTTGTGTACGTCATTTTAATTCTACGCAAACCGGGTTTAATATGAATTAGTTGAAAGCAAGATATTCTTGTGGTAAAATACAGCGAAAATAAGCAGTTGAGGTGACAGTATGGCTGGTTCCCCTAAAATGACACGCACGGAGCAGATAGCGGAAAAGCTCATTTCGATGATAGTGGTCGATCACACTTTTGCACCCGGAGAGAGGCTCCCCACTGAGGAGGCACTTTCAAAAGAGCTCGGCGTCAGTAGAGTCACTTTGCGTGAGGCTATACGAATTCTTGGGGCTCAGGGGATTATTGAAACAAAACGCGGAATAGGAACATTTGTGACCACAAATGAGAAAATATTCAGCAGTAATCTGGACGATCTTAACGTACTTCCGTCAAAGGTCTCTAAAGAGTTATTCGAAATGAGACTTATTTGTGAGCCTGAGGCAGCATATTATGCAACGCTGCGTGCAACCGACGAAGAACTTAAAGAAATTCGGGAAAAGATGCTCAAAATCGAATACTATGTCGAGCAGGGACTGCCACGCACAATCCCGGAACAGGAATTTCACAATGCCATAGCAACTGCCACACACAATACATATATGAGTCAACTGATCCCCATCCTAAACAGGTCTATAGAAGAATCCGTTGACAGGCTTGACGGCAACACAGATATAATCGCGACCTCCATTGCGGACCACCGTCTTATCGTTGAAATGATCGAGTCACGAAATGCTTCCGGCGCAAGGGCCGCAATGTATGTGCATATGTCCCACGCATTCAACGTTGTAGGCTATAGCATGGACTGATATAATTTTTTATTAGCTTTATAATAAATATTGGGTGCAGCGAACCTGGGTAGTACGCTGCACCCAATATTTTTAAGCTTTTTTTCTTTTTTAATAAAAACAGTACGCCCTATTGCGCTCCTTCTTACTGAAAGCTTGCTGAATATTTGCTGAAAAGAGAGTGCCCGGCATCCCGTGCACTCTCTTCTGTGAGATTCTTGCTATTGCTCTGCTCCAGGTATTGACGCAGAGCCTTAATCATTCAGCCGGTACAGGCTGTAGAGGCCGTACTCTGAGTTTGCAACAAGGGTGTATTTTTCGGCAATTATATCGCTTGTCGCTAATGGGACGGAGTAGAGATTAAATGTCATGACGTATTCTACGTTGCTTTCGGCAAACTCGCTGCGGATTGTTTCCGCGAAGGCGGGGCTGTTCACGCACATCCACTGCTGCAGCGTGAAAAATCTGAACGCGGGGCGCAATCCGGACTGCAGGTATAATCTGCGCGGGCAGTCAAAGGCGACAAAGCTGTCTCTCCCCTCCTCCGGGATCATCTCAAGCAGCGGCATATAATCATCACCGTAATCCTCATAGGCCTGCGCGGGCTGTACCTCTGTCTTTTCTTTATATATTTTCAGTCCGGAGCTGACAAGGACAAGCGCCGCCATGACCCACACGCAGATTTTGGCAAGCTTTCCGGTATTTGCACCTGAGATTTCAGCATAGAGCACGCAGAACGCGATGTAGCACAGAGGCAGAAGAACAATGCCGTAGTGCGAATAATCGTTAAGCGTATACATGAAGAGCGTATTGACGAGCGCGATTATAAGCCAGAACGCCGCTGAAGTGCGTTTTTCCTTTTTGAAAATCAGCAGGAACACTGCCGCGCCGACAAGGCACCAGCCCGTCAGATATCGTCTGAAAAGCACAAGAAGCTCAACTATCCCGCTCGGTGCCGCTGTCCCGGAGGCCGCGGAATAATCGAGGTTGAAAAGCAGCGTGCCGTACCACATGTCGTATAACGCGCCGTGAGCTGCAAAGTAAATGCACATCGGCAGCACAAGCAGCGCCGTGCCTATGATAAAATACAGCGCATTCATGCCGAGGTTTTTCCACTTGCCCTTTATAATCAGCGTGATAACTATGAAAGCCACACCCACGCATATGCCGAGCGCATTTGTAACGCGCGTGAGCAGGGCAAAGGCAAAGCCAAGGCCGTATATAAACGCGGCGCGCGGGTTGTGCTCATAGCTTTTCAATGCGAGATCGTCGCACCAGTCAAGCATGAGCGAGAACGAGGCAAAGAGCAGCGGGAGAATATATTCCTCCGTGGTGTTGCCCTCCTGCCAGTTTGCTGCGAGCAATACCGGCAGCAGCAGTGCCGCGGCGAAGGAAATGCCGTGCGGAATGCGTTTGGCGAGCATTTTATAAGCCAGAAGCTCATCAACGGCCAGGAACGCAACCTGGAGCATAAAAACGCCCGTGCGTCCGTCTATGGCATAACCGATGGCGTTTATTAAAAATATAATCGGCCCCTTATGGTCAAACATCGTGATATAGGGCAGATAGCCCTGCGCCCAGTACTTTCCGATCGTCTGGAACATAGCGGAGTCATAACCCCAATCGGAGTATAACGGCGATGTCGTCTCTGCGAAAAAGAGCGCGCCCAGAAACGCGGAGATGATAAAGCAAATATATAAAACGGTCCTGTGATTATAAAAACCGTTCCGGCTTTCCTGCGTTGGGGATGATAGAATCATATTATTAATATCCTTTCGGATCTTTCTGAATTTAATTTATAAATATATTAATATATAATAGCATATCAGGCCGGAAATGTCCATAAAAGCGAAAAACTGCTGCAGGCAGCTCACGGAGAGCATACCTGCAGCAGTAATTGCTGAGCTCGGGGTGATTTTATTTCTGAGTAATCACGCTGTCGAACTCGTCGAGGACAGCCTCTTCAGGCGCAGCAGTGCAGAGGCTGACGACGACTATGAATATACTTGACACGATGAAAGCGGGAAGCAGCTCGTAGATCGAGAACAGGCCGCCGAGGGGTGCGACAAGATATTTCCAGATGAACACGGTCGCCGCTCCGGAGATCATACCGGCGATAGCGCCCTGATAGTTGCAGCGTCTCCAGAAGAGAGCGAAGAGCATGACGGGGCCGAACGTGGCGCCGAAGCCTGCCCACGCGAAGGAGACAACGCGGAAGATGGAGCTGTCCGGGTTGCTGGCAAAGATGATGCCGAGGATTGCGACTACAACGACGGTGATGCGTGCGATGAGCATGGTCTTCTTATCACTGAGCTTTATGCCGAGCACGTCGGTAAGAATGTTATGCGTGACACCGGAAGCGGCAGCGAGGAGCTGTGCATCTGCGGTGGACATGGTGGCAGCGAGGATACCGGCGATAATAATGCCTGCAATGTGTGCGGGGACAATGCCGGACTGGGACAGCAGTGCCGCGGTGTTGACGATCATGTTCTCAGCCTCAGACTCGGAACCGGGCATGGTGAGTGCGCCGACCTTTGCCATGCTGTAGCCGACTATACCGATAATAACTGCGACGGACAGGGAGATAACAACCCAGATGGTAGCCATGCGGCGGCTGAAGGTGAGCTTCTCCTCGCTCTTTGCTGCCATGAAGTGCAGCAAAACATGGGGCATGCCGAAGTAGCCGAGGCCCCAGGCAAGAGTGGAGAAGATCTTAAGCGCGTCATAGCTGCCGACTTCCTGAGTGATGATATCCGTGCTCGCAGTAAAGTCGAGATATCCGGCGACGTTCTTCGCGTTCTCCGCGACTGCATCCCAGCCGCCGGCGACGTTGATGCCGAATACGAGCACGATGATAAGTGCGATAGTCATAACGAAGCCCTGAATAAGGCTTGTGACGGATGCTGCCATAAATCCGCCGGTGGCGCAGTATGCCACGATAACTGCTGCGGAGATGATCATAGCGGGCATGTAGTCAAAACCGAAAAGGCTGTTGAAGAGCTTTCCGCAAGCGGCAAATCCGGAGGCCGTATACGGGACGAAGAACACGACGACCGTGAGCGCGCCGAGAGTTTCGATGAGCTTGGTCTTATCGTGGAAGCGGCGGGAAAGGAAATCCGGCACAGTGATAGCGTTTATTTTCACGGAATATCTGTGCAGACGCTTTGCAACGATGAGCCAGTTGAGATATGTGCCGATGCTAAGACCGATTGCGGTCCAGCCCGCCTCTGCAACGCCGCAGAAGAATGCGAGACCCGGCACACCCATAAGGAGATATGCGCTCATATCCGATGCCTCGGTGCTCATTGCGGTGACAATGGGTCCGAGCTTTCTGCCGCCGAGGTAGAAGTCCTCAGTGGTGCTGTTCTTTGAGTAAATAAATCCGATTACCAGCATGCCGACAAGATATACGACAACTGAAATCAGTATGCAGATAGTTGATGCCATTGAATCAAAACCTGTCCTCTCTTAAGCTTTTCATGAAAACGTAAAATATTATACGGTTTTTCCGGATTTTCGCAAGGCAAATTACCAGTCTTTCGGCTTGAAAAAGATAAAAAAATCGCTATAATATAATTATATGTAATTCACTTC
>CAVAPH010000116.1:0-6671 GCA_963590455.1 bacterium
TATCGTGATAATTTGTTAGCGTATTAGCACGCTAAAGTATTGACGTGATGAAGATTATCTGGTATAGTATAGCCATCCTGAGGCGGAGGGCTGACGGCCGGGCCGCTGAAATGTGAAAAGAGAGGGCTTTGATATGAAAAAATATATTACTCGCGTTATGATGCTTCTTCTGGCACTGGCAATGATGCTCAGTTGCACCGCATGCGGCAGCAGCTCCCAGAGCAAGGACCGTCTGGAGCAGATCAAGGAAAAGGGTTACATCGAGATGTGCACGGAGCCGTACTTCGCTCCCTTTGAGTACATCGACCCGAGCAAGACCGGCGACGATCAGTACCAGGGCATGGACATTGAGGTCGCAAAGTACATTGCAGACAAGCTTGGCGTAGAGCTGAAAATCACGGCTCTTGACTTCACCGCAGTGCTCACCGGCGTGACAGACGGAAAGTACGACATGGCAATCTCCGCAATTGCCTACTCACCTGCACGTGCCGAGGCAATGGCACTGAGCAATGTCTATTACTCCAACGGCACCGGCTACGGCTTTATCGTCCGCACCGAGGATCTCGACAAGTACAACAGCATCGAATCTCTCGCTGACGCCGTTGTTATCACCCAGAGCGGCTCTGTCCAAGAAGGTCTGTACAACCAGTACATCAACGGCGCTTGCAAGGAGTTCAAGCTCGTGGCAAACATGACCGACGGCTACCTCGCAGTGGCCGAGGGCAAGGCTGACGTGTGCATCTGCTCCACCGCTTCAGCAGGTCTCTACGCTGAGGCAAACGGCGGCATGGCGATCCCTGATTTCCGTTTTGAAGTTGATCCCAACATGGACGGTGAGTGCGTGGCAATGCCTCTTGAAGGCACCGAATCCCTCGTGACCTTCGTAAACGAGTGCCTGGCAGAGCTCAACGAGAACGGCCAGATCGAGCAGTGGTACGAGGAAGCCGAAGCTGCAGCAGCAGAGCTTGGCATCCAGTAATTTATAACTAACCGGCAATAATAGGCGGCACCGCAGATTGCAAAGTGCAGTATATGCGGCGCCGCCTGACCCGCCGAAGCGGGAAAAAGATATAGGAGCATATCACGATGGAAAAGATCGTAAAGCTGTGGGAAAAATATTCGTCCGTGTACATCGCCGGACTTTGGGGGACGCTGTGGATCTCCGCCGTCACCGTTCTGGCGGGCGCGGTTCTCGGCATGCTGATTGCTTTAATGCGCATGAGCAAGAGCAAGGTGCTCAAGGCCGTTTCAACTGCATACGTGGAGGTGCTGCGCGGCACGCCTATACTTCTGCAGCTCTACTTCTTCTGGATAGGTCTGCCGAAGATCGTGCCCTTTGAGCTGAGCGACACGCAGTGCATTGTCGCGGCATTGGCCGTAAATGCCTCCGCATTTATTTCCGAGATTATCCGTGCAGGCATTGCCGCTGTTGATAAGGGGCAGTGGGAGGCCGCAAGAAGCATAGGCCTGTCCGAAACCCACGTGATGACGCACGTAATCATGCCGCAGGCCGTGAAGAATATACTCCCGGCACTCTGCAACGAGTTTATCTCCACCGTTAAGGGCACGTCACTTGCCTCCGTGTTTTTCGTCGGTGAGCTGATGACGAGCTACAAGACGGTACAGAGCGCGACATTTCTTGCCTTGCAATCATTGACCATTGTAGGTATAATCTATTTCGTACTTAACTTTGTCCTGTCCAGGCTTCTGGGCGTTTTGGAGAGGAGGCTGACCGCAAGTGACTGACGTGATATTAAAAACGGAAAACCTTGAAAAGCGCTTCGGTAAGCTGGAGGTGCTCAAGGGCATCAGCACCGAGATACGCCGCGGTGAAGTCGTGTCGATCATCGGGCCGAGCGGCGGCGGCAAATCAACGTTTCTGCGCTGCCTGAACCTGCTGGAGACGCCGGACGGCGGCAAGGTGTATTTCAAAGGTGAAGAGGTTACCGGCGGCAAGATGAAGGACATCGCCCAGTACCGCCGGAGCATCGGCATGGTGTTCCAGCACTTCAACGTCTTCCCGAACATGACCGTGCTGGATAATGTGACGCTCGCACCGATACTTGAGAAAAAAGTTCCCAAGGAGCAGGCCAAGGCCGAGGCAATGGCGCTCTTGCAGAGAGTAGGTCTGGGCGACAAGGCCGACGAGTACCCGCGGAAGCTCTCCGGCGGGCAGAAGCAGCGTCTTGCAATAGTACGCGCAATGGCAATGCAGCCCGAAGTCATGCTTTTTGACGAGCCGACCTCCGCGCTTGACCCGGAGATGGTCAAGGAAGTGCTCAATGTTATACGTGAGCTTACCCGCAGTGGCATGACTATTTTAATAGTGACGCACGAGATGGCCTTCGCACGTGAGATTTCCGACCGTGTGCTGTTCATCTGCGACGGCATTATTAAAGAGTCCGGCACACCCGAGCAGATATTTACCTGTCCGCACGACCCCAGCACCATTAAATTCCTGAGTATGGTATTGTAAAGGAGAGGCACAGACATGATTCAGACGATAAAAGAGCTCGTCGCGTCCAAGGCAGAGAAAAGCAAGGAGCTCGCCAGAGAGATTTGGGGCTATGCGGAGCTTGCATACGAAGAGAACCGCTCCGCCGCGGCGCTCATCGAGGCGCTGAAAAGCGAGGGCTTTACGATAGAAGAGGGCATCGCCGACATGCCCACGGCCTTCACCGCAACGTATAAAGTCGGCACAGGAAAGCCCGTCGTAGGTTTCCTTGCGGAGTACGACGCGCTTGCAGGTCTTAGCCAGGAGGCCGCCTGCCCGGAGCAGAAGCCTGTCGTTGAGGGCGGCGCAGGTCACGGCTGCGGCCACAATCTGCTTGGCTCAGGCTGCTTTGCCGCTGCCGCAGCACTTAAAGATTATCTAATAAAAGAAAATAAAGACGGCACTGTTATATTCTTCGGCTGCCCTGCCGAGGAGGGAGCGGGTGCAAAGCAGTTTATCGCCCGCGCCGGATACTTTGACAACGTTGATTTTGCCTATACCTGGCATCCAGAGACCGTCAACGAGGTTGGCTCCCGTGGGAGTGTGGCCATTATGGGCGCAAACTTCATATTCGACGGAGTTGCCGCACACGCAGGCGGTGCTCCGCATCTCGGCCGCAGCGCGCTCGACGCCTGTGAGCTGATGAACGTCGGCTGCAACTATCTGCGTGAGCATATGATAGACGCCGCCCGCATTCACTATGCCTACTCCGACCCCGGCGGAACCGCGCCCAATGTTGTGCAGAGCCACGCCGTTATAAAATACGAGGTGCGTGCACCGAAGGTCAGCCAGGTGCAGGAGCTGTTCACCCGCGTTGTAGACGTTGCAAAGGGCGCGGCACTTATGACAGGGACAAAGATGCGCTATGAGATAACCATGGCCTTTTCCGACTACCAGCCCAACCGTACACTCGGCGTTCTGGTTGATCAGTGCATGCGTGAGCTGGGCGCACCGGAGTGGTCGGAGGAAGATTACGCGCTGGCACTCAAGTTCCTGCGCACATACCCGAGGAGCACCATGGTCGGCATACGCGAGTCGCTCTCCGAGTACTTCGAACCGGAAGAGCTTGATGCTGCGCTTGCAAGACCGCTGGACGACAAGATACAGCCATTCAATCCCAAGGAGACTGGCTATAACTCCGGCTCTACGGACGTGGGCGACGTCGGCTATGCGACGCCTACCGTCATGCTGCATATCGCATGTGCGTGCCTGGGCAACGTTGGCCACTCCTGGCAGAACACAGCCTTCGCCTGCTCCGACATCGGCATGAAGGGTATGCTCCGCGCAGCCGAGGTTATGACTCTCGCCGCCGTGCGCACCATGGAGCAGCCTGAGCTTATAGAGAAGGCGCGTGAGGAGCTTAAGCAGAAGAACGGCGGCAGCTACCACTGCCCGCTTCCTGATTACGTGACCCCGCCCATCGGAAGATATTAAGATATTAAGATATTAATATTTATAAATCACGAGATATTATAATACTAAAGAGCAAATCCGGACCTGCAGAATATCAAGCAGGTCCGGATTTGCTGTTGCTTATATTTATATTTAATCAGAAATCGGCGTTGCCGGCTGTGCGGGGGTGGAGCTCTACGTCGCGGATGTTGCTGACACCGGTGAGGTACATTACCATACGCTCAAAGCCGAGGCCGTAGCCTGCGTGGCGGCAGCTGCCGTAACGGCGCAGGTCGAGGTACCACCAGTAGTCCTCCTCCTTGAGACCGAGCTCGTGCATACGCTTGGTGAGCATGTCGAGACGCTCCTCACGCTGTGAGCCGCCTATGATCTCGCCGACACCGGGGACGAGGCAGTCAGCCGCGGCGACGGTCTTCCCGTCATCGTTCATGCGCATATAGAAGGCCTTGATGTCCTTGGGGTAATCAGTGACGAAAATCGGCTTCTTGAACACCTTCTCGGTGAGGTAACGCTCATGCTCGGTCTGGAGATCTATACCCCACTCGACGGGGTAATCGAACTTCTGACCGCTCTTGATGAGGATATCGACAGCCTCGGTATAGGTAATGCGGCCGAAATCGTTGCTAACAACGTTATGCAGGCGCTCCAGCAGTCCCTTATCAACGAAGGAGTTGAAGAATTCCATCTCCTGCGGGCAGCGCTCAAGCGTGCGATTGATGATGTACTTGACCATCGCCTCGGCAGTATCCATGTAGTCGTTGAGATCTGCAAAAGCCATTTCCGGCTCGATCATCCAGAACTCGGCGGCGTGGCGCTGAGTATAGGACACCTCCGCGCGGAAGGTCGGGCCGAAGGTGTAGACATCGCCGAAGGCCATTGCGAAGTTCTCCGCATTGAGCTGGCCGGAGACGGTGAGACTGGTGGGCTTGCCGAAGAAGTCCTTGCTGTCATCGACAGTACCGTCCTCCTTGAGCGGGAGGTTGTTGAGATCAAGTGTTGTGACACGGAACATCTCGCCTGCACCCTCGCAGTCGGAGCCGGTGATTATCGGAGTGTTGATGTAGACGAAGCCGCGGCTCTGGAAAAATTCATGGACAGCCTGTGCCGCTACGCTTCTGACGCGGAAGGTCGCGGAGAAGAGATTCGTGCGGGGGCGGAGGTGCTGTATAGTGCGCAGGAACTCGACGCTGTGGCGCTTCTTCTGCAGCGGATAATCCGGAGTGGATACACCCTCCACAAGAATGCTGTCAGCTTTGAGCTCAAACGGCTGCTTTGCGTCCGGAGTGAGCACCAGTGTGCCGTGAACGATAAGCGCTGCACCAACGTTCTGGTGAGCGATCTCGTCGTAGTTTTCAAGGGTACCGCGCTCAAACACGACCTGCAGGGATTTGAAGCAGCTGCCGTCGTTAAGCTCGATAAATCCGAAGTTCTTCATGTCGCGGACGGTTCTGACCCAGCCGCAGACTGTCATGCTCTGCCCGTCAAAGGCAGCGGCGTCGGCAAAAATACCGGAAATTTTCTGGCGTTTCATATCTTTATACCCTTCTCGTTTGCAACAAAATTGTTATCGACATATTATATACATCTTTCTGCCTTTTTTCAACAGAAAAATGCGGAAGATGCAGTATGTTAGGCAATATCAGAAGATAAAATCTATTGCGGCGGCATAATTTGAAAGCTCTATGCTCTCGTACTCTCCGCCTGCCTCACCGTCGCGCGTCCATGCTATCGGCTTTTCAAAGCTGAAGCGCGCCTTCTTTGTGTGCAAAATTAAAAGCTTGTCGCTGTCAAAACGCTGCGACAGTACGCTCGTGACGATCTCGCTGAAGCCCTCTATACTGCCGGGATCCTTTACAAGCACCAGCTCGCTCACCCCGTCTCCAAGGCAGACCATCTCCTCGCGCAGCTTCACAATTCCCGCGACGGATGTGGAGTTGGACATACTGCCGTAGGCAAGACGTCCCTCAAAAACACCGCCGTCATATTCAACCCGCGTCTGCACGCTCTCTATATTCGGCAGTGCCGCCATGCCCTGCATGACATAGGCAAGGTGCCCGAGGCGCTTTTTCATATCCTGCGGTGTGGCATAGCTGACCTCCGTAAAAGCGCCGAAGGCTGCGATGTAGGCAAAATATCTGTCGCTGCCGAAACCGCCCACGTCATATTGATGCGCCTCTCCGCGTATAATCCTGCGTGCCGCGCCGACGGTATCGTTTTTCGGAAGCGCAAGAGTGGTGGCAACGTCGTTTGCCGTGCCCATAGGAATATAGCCGAGCGGCGGACGGGCAGATCTCTCAAGCTGCATTAGCCCCGCTATCACCTCGCTGAGCGTCCCGTCTCCGCCAATACACGCCACGGTGTCAAACTCGGGAGCATGTCTTGCTGCAAACTCCGTTGCCTCACCGGGCCCGGCCGTAAAAAACAGCGTCGTGCGAAAGCCGCCGTCATCCAGAAGCTTCAGCGCATCTGTGAAGCCCTGCCTGTACCCGCCGCGCCCTGCCGCAGGATTGACTATTAACATGAGTCGCTTTTTCATCGTCTTCGCCTCAATTATTTATATATTCGTTCTGCGATTTTTGATTTTAGTAAATGTTATTTTAACTATTAGTCGGCTCAGTGTCAATGCGGAGAGTGCCTGATTTGTGCATACGAATAAGACCCCACGAAAAAAATCAAGAAAATTTTAAAAAATCTCTTGACAAATCGAAGTTGATTTGCTAATATAATCAAGCCGTGGCCAAGTAGTTCAGCTGGTTAGAACGCC
>CAVAPH010000117.1:0-6645 GCA_963590455.1 bacterium
CCGGTTACAATTATTTTGCGAAACGGCTAAAATTTCTCTTGCAATTTACATGCGGTTCTGATAATATATAAAAGCTGTTCATCAGCCCAACACAAGCAAGGAGGTGCTTCAACCATGGCAAAGTGCCAGTTCTGCGACAAGGATATGGCTTTCGGCATTAAGGTCAGCCATTCCCACAGACGTTCCAATCGTACTTGGAAGCCCAATGTGAAGCGCGTCAAGGCCATTGTAGACGGAACTCCCCAGCATGTTTACGCCTGCACCCGTTGCCTGCGCAGCGGCAAGGTCACCCGCGCTGTGTAATTTAACATTACCCGAAACAAGCCTGTCGTAGTCGACGGGCTTTTTTCGGTTGTATGAACTCTGGATATAATAATATGATTTTTATTATATAATCTTATGAATTTAAGGAGACGATACCTATGGAGCTTTTGGAGCAGCGCATACTCGCAGAGGGCAAGGTAAAGCCCGGCGGAATACTCAAGGTTGACGGTTTTCTCAATCATCAGCTTGATCCGAGTCTTTTCTATGAAATGGCGCAGGAGCTGCACCGTCTCTTTGCAGGCGAGCATGTCGACAAGGTGCTGACCGTCGAGGCCTCCGGCATTGCACTTGCGATCATGACGGCCTATGCCTTTTCCTGCAGAGCGGTATTTGCAAAGAAAAGCAAGTCGAAAAACATCTCGGATGATGTATACTCTGCCGAGGTCGAGTCCTTTACGCACGGCAACACCAACACGGTTATCGTCTCAAAAGAATATCTCCACCCGGGTGAGCGCGTGCTTATAGTTGACGACTTCCTCGCCACCGGTGCAGCGCTTATCGGTCTGCGTGAGATCGTGCGTCAGTCCGGTGCAGAGCTCGTCGGCGCAGGCATTGCAGTGGAGAAGGTCTTCCAGGGCGGCGGCAACAAGCTGCGTGCAGAGGGCATGCATATAGAGTCACTCGCGAAAATTGCATCTATGTCCGACGACGGATTGACCTTCGTGCAAGATTGACAATTTTCAAGCTGAAATTCTGTCAAAATAGTCGAAAAACGCATCTTGACTTTTTTGACCGCAACTGTTAGCATATAGATGTGTTCAGATTGTGAAAAAAGTTCGCGATTTGGCATGAAAAACCAAATATTTGCTTTCGATATAAACAAATAATATGGATTTGAAGTCTCTACCCGGACACCGTAAATGACCGGACTATCGGAATTTATCGAAGGCGCAGTGTATATATCTGCGTCTTTATATTTTCGACGCCGGCCATAGCAGGATCTCAGTTGATTTCCACTTTGACCGGCGCATATATTTTTATTTCGTTCAAATCCGTTGAAAATACGGCTTTGATATAAAAATTATTTTTTTGAGGAGATTTGAAGAATGAAAAAGATCATCGCAATGCTTCTTGCTCTCGTGATGGTATTCGCACTCTGCGCATGCGGCTCCACCACCGCTGCCGAGTCCACCACCGCTCCCGCAGCTGACGCATCCGACGCCACCGAGGCAGCAGATACCACCGAGACCGAAGAGAACGCAGAGGTTGCAGAGGCTTCCGCTGCTGATCTCAAGGTTGGCTTTATCTTCCTGCATGACGAGAACTCCACTTATGACCTCAACTTCATGAACGCTGCAAAGTCTGCATGCGAAGAGATGGGTCTGAGCGAGGATCAGTACATTTTCAAAACCAATATAGCAGAGTCCCAGGAGTGCCAGGAGGCAGCTGAGGAGCTCGCAGACGCCGGCTGCAACATCATCTTTGCAGACTCCTTCGGCCACGAGACCTACCTGCTTGCTGCTGCAAAGGAATTCCCTGAGGTTGAGTTCTGCCACGCAACCGGCACCCACGCTCACACCGAGGGTCTTGACAACTTCCACAACGCATTCGCTTCCATCTACGAAGGCCGTTACCTCGCAGGCGTTGCTGCAGGCCTCAAGCTCAACGAGATGATCGCCAACGGTGAGTTCACCGAAGACGAGGCCAAGATCGGCTACGTCGGCGCTTACACCTACGCAGAAGTCGTTTCCGGCTACACCTCCTTCTTCCTCGGCGCACGTTCCGTCTGCCCCTCCGCTACCATGGAAGTAACCTTCACCGGTTCCTGGTACGATGAGACCGCAGAGAAGGAAGCTGCTAACAAGCTCATCGACAACGGCTGCAAGCTCATCAGCCAGCACGCAGACTCCATGGGCGCTCCCACCGCTTGCGAGACCGCAGGTGTTCCCGACGTTTCCTACAACGGCTCCACTATCGACGCTTGCCCCAACACCTTCATCGTTTCCTCCCGCATTGACTGGACTCCTTACTATGTCCACGTGATGCAGGCTTACCTCAACGGCGAGAGCATCGAGGCTGACTGGACCGGCACTCTTGCTACCGGCTCTGTCGTTCTGACCGATGTCAATGAGGCTGTTGCAGCTGAAGGCACCGCTGAGAAGCTTGAGGAAGTCAAGGCGGCACTTGAGGACGGCTCCCTCCACGTATTCGACACCGCAACCTTCACCGTCGGCGGCGAGACCCTTACCTCTTACATGGCAGACGTTGACACCGATGCTGACTACACTGCTGACACCGAGGTTATTGCAGACGGTTACTTCCACGAGTCCGAGTTCCGCTCCGCTCCTTACTTCGACATCCAGATCGACGGCATCACCCTTCTCGACACCGCATTCTAATTTATCTTATCCACGACAGAATCTCGGGAGACCTGACCACACGCCGGGTCTCCCGTTTCCCCATCTCATGCTGAAGTCTGATTTGCCGCACTCAGTGCTCTTACAGGCTTCAAAATTTCAGCCTTCTCCCGCGAAGGGCAGAACAGCGTCCTCCTCTCTTCGCTGTTTTGCCCTTTTCGGAAGAAAAGCTTCCGGCTCTCAGGCTCCCTTCGTCAAAGGGAGCTGTCATCGCAGATGGCCGCGTGAGCCGGAATTATAAATAATCATCTATAGGAGCGTGAAGCCTTTGGACAACAAGATCGCCGCAGTGAAGATGCGCAATATCACCAAGACTTTCGGCAAGACAGTTGCAAACGACAAGGTATGGCTGGACATCTACAGGGGCGAGATCCTTGCACTGCTGGGCGAGAACGGCAGCGGCAAAACCACACTGATGAATATGCTCGCCGGCATCTACTTCCCCGATGAGGGGCAGATTTTCATTGACGGCAAAGAAGTTGTCATTCGCTCACCGAAGGACGCTTTTGATCTCGGCATCGGCATGATACATCAGCACTTCAAGCTTGTCGATGTGCTGACCGCAGCGGAAAACATCGTGCTCGGTCTCAAGGAGGAGGGACGCTTTGATCTCAAGCGCGTCTCTGCCCGCATCGAAGAGATCTGCAAGACTTATGGCTTCGAGGTTGATCCGAAGCAGAAGATATACGACATGTCCGTTTCACAAAAGCAGACCGTCGAAATAGTCAAGGCACTCTATCGCGGGGCGGATATACTCATCCTTGACGAGCCGACCGCAGTTCTCACCCCGCAGGAGACAGACAAGCTCTTCGCCGTGCTGAGAAACATGCGCGATGCGGGCAAGGCAATCGTAATCATCACGCACAAGATGCACGAGGTTGAGAGCCTTTCCGACCGCGTTGCAATACTCCGCCATGGTCAGTTTATCGGCGACATGGTCACCAAGTCCACGAACGCGCAGGAGATGACCAACATGATGGTCGGCCACGCGGTCACGCTGAACATAGAAAGGCCCGAGCCCGTTGATCCCAAGCCGCGCATTGAGGTCAAAAATCTCACTGTGCGCAGCATAGACGGCATACTCAAGCTTGATGATGTGAGCTTCACGGCGTATTCCGGCGAGATACTCGGCATTGCGGGCATCTCCGGCTGCGGCCAGAAGGAGCTGCTGGAGTCCATTGCCGGTCTGCAGCCGATAGAAAAGGGCAGCATCTCATATATAGAGGATGACGGCTCACGTGATGAGCTTATCGGCAAGGA
This sequence comes from bacterium, assembly GCA_963590455.1. Lineage (GTDB taxonomy): Bacteria > Bacillota > Clostridia > Oscillospirales > Oscillospiraceae > Limivicinus. The sequence goes on from CAVAPH010000117.1 coordinate 3,942, forward strand.
CCCCCTCGCCATTGCGGAGATGGGTGTGGCGCTCTCCTTTGTGCCTGAGGACAGACTCGGCATGGGCCTTGTCGGCAGCATGGATCTCGCGGACAACATGATGCTGCGCTCCTTCAGAAAGGGCCGCGGCATATTCACTGACAGAAAATCCCCGCACAAGCTTGCGGAGAACGTTGTCGAGGAGCTGGATGTCAGCACTCCCGGCATTAGCACTCCGGTGCGCCGTCTCTCCGGCGGCAACGTGCAGAAGGTGCTTGTCGGCCGTGAAATTGCTTCGGCGCCGACCGTCCTTCTTACCGCCTACGCCGTGCGCGGACTTGATATAAACTCTTCGTACACTATCTATGATCTTATAAACAAGCAGAAAAAGAACGGCGTCGCCGTCATCTATGTCGGCGAGGATCTGGACGTTCTGCTGGAGCTTGCAGACAGAATACTTGTTCTCTGCTCCGGCAAGGTCAGCGGTATCATTCCCGGCCGCGGTGCGAAGAAACGCGATGTCGGCATGATGATGACAAAGCTCGGAGGTAATGCAAATGAACAGTAAATCCAAGGCTCCGCTTTTCCATATCGTCAAGCGCGCCGCCCTGCCGTGGTACAGGGCCTGGGGCATCCGCCTGCTGGGCATAGCGCTGGCGCTGATCGTCTGTGCTCTTATCACGACTATTACTACGGGACTTGACCCGCTCAAAATTTTCGGCACTATATTCACCGGCGCGTTCGGCACTGCAAGAAAGAGCTGGATCACAGGGCAGAACGTCGCAATTTTGCTTTGCATTTCCCTCGCCGTAACCCCCGCATTCAAGATGCGCTTCTGGAACATCGGCGCTGAGGGTCAGGTGCTCGTCGGCGGCCTTGCATCAGCCGCATGCATGATATGTCTTGCGGACGTACTGCCCGGCTGGCTGCTCATCGTCGTAATGGTTCTCGCCTCTGTCGCGGCAGGCGCAATCTGGGCAGGCATCCCCGCTATCTTCAAGGCAAAATGGGGTACGAACGAGACGCTCTTTACCCTCATGATGAACTATGTTGCAACGCAGCTCGTCGCTTTCTTCGTCATCGTGTGGGAGGTTCCCAAGGGTGCAGGTCAGATAGGCATCATAAATCAGAACACCGAGGCCGGCTGGCTTCCCGTCATCGGCAACAAGTATCTGCTGAGCATACTCGTCGTCGCGGTCCTGACCGTTTTCGTGTATATCTATCTTAATTATTCCAAGCACGGCTATGAAATCTCCGTCGTCGGCGAGAGCGAGCGCACCGCCCGCTATGTCGGCATAAAGGTTGAGCGTGTTATCATCCGCACGATGCTTCTCTCCGGCGCCATTTGCGGCATTGCCGGACTGCTGCTTGTCGGCGGCATCAACCACACCGTTTCCACCAGCATCGCAGACGGCCGCGGCTTTACTGCGGTTATGGTGTCTTGGCTTGCAAAGTTTGACCCGATCATTATGATATTCACAAGCTTCCTGCTGGTTCTGCTCGATCGCGGCGCGGGCGAGATTGCCACTCAGTTTTCTCTCAACCAGTCCTTTGCTGACATACTCACCGGCGTGATACTGTTCTTCATCATCGGCTGCGAGTTTTTCATCAGCTACAAGATAAGCTTCTGCAAGACTGCAAAGGAGGAGAAGTAAGCTATGTTTGATTTTGTTTCCTTTATCCCCAGAGCCGTTGCGCAGGGTATTCCTCTTCTCTTCGGCAGCACGGGTGAAACGCTCACCGAGAAGTCCGGCAACCTTAACCTCGGTATACCCGGTATCATGTACGTAGGCGGCATCAGCGGCGTCGTTGGCGCATTCCTGTATGAGCAGTCCTGCGGCGGCGCGGCAAACATGAGCGGCTTTCTGACGATTGCCATTCCGCTGCTCGCATCCATATTCGGCTCTCTGCTGATGGGCCTTATCTACTGTTTCCTCACGGTTACGCTCCGTGCGAATCAGAACGTCACCGGTCTTGCAATGACGACCTTCGGCGTCGGCATCGGCAACTTCTTCGGCGGCTCTCTCATAAAGCTGACCGGCAGCGAGGTCCCGTCCATAGCGCTCTCTGCGACCAGCGCGTATTTCAGCAAGTCTCTGCCTGTCGCATCAAAGCTCGGCGCTTTCGGAAAGATATTTCTCTCCTACGGTTTCCTTGCGTACCTGGCAATTATAATTGCACTCGTTGCGTCATATGTCTTAAATCACACCCGCGTCGGTCTCAACCTCCGCGCAGTCGGTGAGAGCCCGAACACCGCGGACGCCGCCGGCATCAACGTCACGCGTTATAAATACATGGCCACCTGCATCGGCAGCGTTATCGCAGGTCTCGGCGGACTGTACTATGTCATGGACTACGCCTGCGGCATATGGTCCAACGATGCCTTCGGTGACCGCGGCTGGCTCGCCATCGCGCTGGTTATCTTCACAGTCTGGCGTCCGAATGTCAGTGTGCTGGCATCCATACTCTTCGGCGGACTGTATATACTCTACATCTTCATCCCCACCGGCACGAACCTTGCCGTCAAGGAGCTCTACAAGATGCTGCCTTACGTCGTCACGATAATCGTGCTCGTCATCACCAGCATGCGCAACAAGCGCGAAGATCAGCCCCCAATGTCGCTCGGCCTTGCCTACTTCAGGGAAGAGCGCTGATAACAACAAAATTTTTCGGAGGCCGCCCATCCGGGCGGCCTCCGTTGCTGTGCGGGGATATTAAATATATT
>CAVAPH010000118.1:0-6465 GCA_963590455.1 bacterium
TCTCAGGTCTCTGGGAGATGTCCGTGCCGAAGCTCTTCTTGTGTTCACGGGGCTTGGAATCCTTGTGCTGCTTGCGTTTCATGGCTTCGGGCAGTTCCGTCACAGACAAGTCAAGGTTGCCTGCCCAGACCTCATTGTAAAGAGTGTGGGTGCAGACCATTTCATCTGCTGGAAACAGCCTGTGCAAACGAGCATAGCCGACGCAGGCATCCAAAGACCACTTGTGTTCTTTGATCTGCTCAATTGTCCAGCGAATGAAGCGAGTGCAGCGACAGATTCGGTGCGGTTTCCGAGAACGTTTTCTGTTAGCCTTGTAGACTGCGTCTCCGCGCCTTGCCGAGTATTCGGGCTTCCTGCCCTTGTTGCTCTTTCGGGGCGGTGTGCCACGCTTTAGCTCGTTTCCAACGGTGGTTGGTGAACACCCTATTGCTCTGGCAATGGCTCTGTTCGTGTAGCCTGCGGCCTTGAGATGCTGGATAGCTCCTCGTTCCTCTCGCTGTAAGTGCTGTCCCTTCTTGCGTTCTACCGATTCTGTGATATAATCTTGGCAGTCCATAGTGATTGCCCTCCCTCGGAAGATGTTGTGTCCAAACTTCATTCTACCATACGGGGAAAATCACTATGGATTTTTTTCTTAAGTGTCCAACTTCATTATGCAATCAACCAATAATATATAATATAGAGATAGAACAAAATCTCCCGCTTCGTAATTGAACGGGAGATTTTGCTTTACACGTTAATGCAGCTTCTTGAGCAATGCGGGAATGAACTGACGGTAATCGGCTACAATGGCGTAATCGGATATTGCCATGATCGGAGCCGTGTCATTAGTATTGATGCTTACGATACATTTGGACTTCTGCATACCGGCAAGGTATTGTGTTGAGCCGGAAATGCCTATGTTTATGATGAGATCGGCTTTGACGGTACATCCGCTTTGACCGAGCTGAAGCTTGTGCGGCATCCAGCCGCAGTCGGAAAGCGGCCTTGAGCATGCAAGCGATGCACCGATACAAGCTGCAAACTCTTTTATCATTTCGAGATCCTGCTGCTTTTTGACACCGCGTCCGCAGGCAACGACTATCTTTGCGTCCTTAAGCTGCGCCTCATCCTTTTCGGCGGCAATGACCTTGAGCAACTCGTATGAAGGGTCTGGCGAGCAATCAACATTTTCATATATAAGCTCTGCTTTCTGAGCGGGGAAAACGGGCTGTGCTTCAAAAACCTTCGAGCATACGGTCACCATCTGAGGACGCTTCTCGCCGATGCATATATGCGCAAGAATGTTCCCGCCGAAGCCCGGAGTGACCTGAATGAAATCACCATCGTCATCGTACATGAGATCAAGTGCATCGGCCGTCAGACCGGTGCCGAGCGCCTGCATGGTCAGAGGCGCTATCTCACGTCCTGCACCAGTAGCGGGAATGATAAAAATATCAGGATGGTACTTTTTCGAAAGTGCAGTCATTACCTGTGCATATGTGCGTGCACTGTAGTTTGAAAGTGCTGCATTTTCGCCGATTATGATCTTGTCTGCACCGTATTCCGAAAGCTCTTTGAGAACGGCTTCATCAGCCGCACCGAGCACGATCGCAATAAGGTCGCCACCGTTATGCTTCTTAAGCTCTCTGCCCTTGGTGAGCAACTCGGGAACTATATCGCAAAGTTTGCCACCGTTCGTTTCAGCATAAATCCAAATATCTTTGCTCATACTTGTACCTCCTTCAGATAAGATGCATGTCCGCCAATAAACCGACAAGAACATTTGCCGTCTCGTCGCAGCTTCCGCTGATAATGCTTGAGTCGACCTCTTTTACGGGCGGTGCTGTGACGCATTTTGTACGGGAAGGAGAACCCTTAACACCGCACAGCGCCTCATCGCACCCAAGCTCCGCACAATTCCAGACCGTAATGCCCTTTTTCAAACCATCAATGACATTGGCAGGGGTCATAAAGCGAGGCGTGTTTATTGCCGGAGTAACGGTCACAACGGTCGGAAGGGTCGTTCTTGAGGTCTCAACTCTGTCGTTGAAGCTTCTGCGGCATATTATTGCATCGCAGTCAAGCTCAAGAGAGTCAATGCTCGTAACAAGAGGCATATTGAGGAAACCCGCCGTTACGGGACCTGTCTGTGCTGTCTCGGCGTCGGAAGCTTTATTGCCGAAAATAGCGAGATCAAAACCGCCGAGCTTTTTCGCTGCCATGGAAAGAACATAGCCTGTTGCGAGAGTGTCCGCTCCGCCGAAGGCACGGTCGGAGAGGAGAATGGCTTCATCGCAGCCCATAAACAGAGCTCTTTTAAGCACATCCTTTGCCTGTGCAGGGCCCATGCTTACAGCAGTCACTTTGCCGCCAAAACTGTCACGGAGACTCAAGCCGAGCTCAAGCGCATTTTTGTCTACGGGGTTTATCATTGCTTCGACTCCGCTACGGATGAGGTTGCCGTTCTCGTCGAGCTTTATCTCATCGCAGTCGGGTATCTGTTTTATAAAAACAATAATGTTCATATTATTAAACCTCCATCACTTAACGCCCATCCATTTGGCAATGATCTTTTTCTGGATCTCGCTCGTTCCCTCAAATATTTCGGTGAGCTTCGCGTCACGGTAGAGCTTCTCTATGACAAATTCTTTGCTGTAGCCGTAGCCTCCGTGAAGCTGCAGGCAACCTCGCACGACCTCATTAAGGACATCAGATGCGTAGTATTTTGCCATAGAAGAGAGGTGTGATACACGCATGCCGTTATCCATTTGGCTTGCGCAATTATATACCATCAGCCTTGCGGCCTCGACCTTGGTCTGGTACTCGGCAAGCTTGAACTGCGTGTTCTGGAACTGCGAGATACGCTTGCCGAACTGAATGCGTTCTTTTGTGTATTTGACGGTCTGATCTATCGCGTCCTGAGCCATGCCGACGCAAACTGCGGATATGCCGAGACGACCTGCATCAAGCGTTGACATTGCAGCATGGAAACCTTTACCTATCTCGCCCAGCAGATTTTCAGCCGGAACATGGACATTGTCAAATATAACCTCGGCTACGGAGCTTGCACGCATTCCCATCAGATCCTCGTCACGACCTATGGTTATACCTTTGCATTCATGCACATCTATAAGAAGGCAGATAGGGCTTTTCGTGCCGTCGGGAGCTTTGAACTGACAATACGTCTGGAAAAAATCCGCTTCACGGGCACCGGTGATAAACGCTTTTGCGCCGTTTACGACAAATTCTCCGTCAATAAGCTCTGCGGTTGTTTGCATGCCAGCTGCATCGGAGCCTGCACCGGGCTCTGTGAGCGTAAACGCCGAACGCTTTTCGCCTTTTACCCATGGTACAACATATTTTAGCTTCTGAGCCTCTGTGCCGTAGTGTAGAATAGGGAAACACATGTTTGTCTGACCTGAAACGGATTTTGCGACGGGACCGCTGGCCTTGGAAAGCTCCTCGACGGCGAGAACATAGTGAACATAGTTGCTGCCCAGTCCGCCGTATTCCTTAGGGATAACTATACCGCAGAAGCCCAGCTCATGCATCTGCTTGAGCAAAGGTTCTACGCTGAAGAGTCCTTTGTCGATCTCAAGCGTGTGCGGTCTAATGCATTCGTCGGCATATTCCTTGTATACTTTCTGCAGCTCGAGTTCCTCTTCGGTGAGAACAGTGTTCATGGGGAATTCCTCCTTACTTCGAATTTGGCAACATAATATCAATCAAATGAAAAATGAGCAACAAGGGCATTTTTTGAACACATTTGAACATATGCGTCAAAAAATGTTGAACATGTCAACCGTATCTGATACAATTACAAAATGAAGTGTACAAAACTGTTTAACAGGGAGAGACAAGCAGATGAATAAGCTTCCGAAAAATGATATTTTAAAACAACTGAAACAGCAGTTCTTAAACGATATGCTCGACGAATATGACAGCAAATATGAAAAGAATATTGCTGCTTGGAAAGAGTCACAAACTGCGGGAGCGCAGGCACATATCATGCGACTCGGCGATGATTGCCGTGATCTGCATGTGTTTGACCGTATCGACGATATATCAAAATGCCATCTTGCGTACTTCAGCGATTATTATGAAAGCCGAAGCACTGCACTTGAACGCATGGGCGGCGCAATGTTTTACTTAGATACGCAGCTCACGGCTTTTCATAAAAGCGGAAGCGAGGCACTTTTAAAGGAACTCAAGGCAAGAGGTCTGCGCATCGGTACCTGCTTTTCAGTTGAAAATGTCGGCGTCTTTGCCGGTAATACTGCGCCCAAAAAGCCATTTGTTACCTGCTTCAGCGCAGGGGAGGGGCATTACTGCGACATTCTGACGCCTTATGCCTGTATTGCACGCTATGGTGAAACAACAGCTGGAACTGGCTTTCATGCGGTTTCTGTTATTTTCTTGCCCTTAGATAAATGCTTTAAGAATTCATTGAATTCGGCGACATTTATGCTTGAGGCCGGCGATTTTACATATAAAAACCGCATACTTTATCCGCATATTGAGCGGAGGTTTCATCTGCTTGAGCAGTCGGTGCAGTGCAGCACGGACATAATGCTGCTTGTTGACGATACAGGCGTCATAGTTTTTGCTAACAGCCGCTTTCAAAACGAGTTTGATATGCATATAACCTCCGTCATAGGCAAGCCCTTGCGTGACAGCTTTCCGGAGCTGTCCTTCGTTATGAAGGCTTTGCGCACCGGTAAGGAGATTTCGGCTGGCAATGTTTCACTCGGCGGAACGGGTAAACGATATTATGTCGAGTGCCTTGTGATAAAGGAAAACGATAAAGTAATAGGCATAAAGGTATCTATAAAAACTGCCGAACAAATAAGAAAATACAACGCCTGTGCAGAACGCAACAACGCGGTATACAGCTTCCAAGATATTATTGCAGTCAGCGCCGGAATGAGGCGTGTCAAAGGAGAGGCACAGATTGCAGCGGCAAGTCCGGCAAATGTGCTGATAACCGGTGAATCCGGCACGGGCAAAGAACTTTTCGCTCAAGCTATACATAATGCAAGCTCACGCTTTGCCGGACCGTTTATGCCGATAAGTTGCGGCGAGTTTAATCGGGAATCGGTGGAGACTGTGCTTATCGGAACTGAGAAAAATCCCGGCAAATTTGTGCAGGCAGATGGTGGCACTCTGTTTCTTGACGGAATATCGGAAATGTCGCAGGACATGCAGAGTTTTCTGCTTCGTTTTCTTGAAGACGGCATCGTAACTCCAATAGGCTCGCGCCGCAGCATACGCACCGACGTGAGGGTGATTGCGTCTGCAAGCAGCGAACTTTTGCAAAAGGTGAGGGAAGGAACATTTCGCCTTGACCTATACTATCGTCTCAATGTTCTGCGCATCGACCTTCCTCCGCTACGTGAACGCCGTGCGGATATGCAGGAACTGAGCAACTATTTCGTTACGCTCTTATCTGCAAGCTACGGGAAAAATATCTACAGTGTTTCTGCAGCGACCGTTGAGCGTTTCAATAAAAGCTATTGGCCCGGCAATCTGCGCCAACTTCACAATGTTATCGAACGTAGTCTGCTGAAAGCCAAGGACGGCTGTGAACTTGAGATAAGCGATGTTGACGAAGAACTCGGTAGCATACCTGACACGACCGATCATTTAAGCGGAAACCCGTTTGACGTGCGTGGAGCGGAAGCTGACCGCATTATTGATGCACTCGTGAAGCACAACGGCAATAAAGCCAAGACTGCGCGTTATCTCGGCATGTCGCGAGGCACATTATATAACCGCCTGCGTGAATTCAAGGAAAACGGAATAATGATTCAAAATGCAGATGAATTTTGAATAGGATAGTCGGTAGCCCCATGGCTGAGATGCCGAAAGCAAATCCCCAAAAGATCAAAGAGAGTGATACGCTGTAATCAAGAGGATGGCGGAAACCTGCCAGAAAAATCGAGCTTTTTTCTGCTGGTAGGTAAATCTTTTTCACTGTAAACATTTGCATCTCAACACAACGCCCCGAAACACTCGCACGCGATGCCGGTTGTTTTACTGATGCCGACTTGCTCCTGCAAGCCGTGGATATGGCTGTTATAATGCAGCAGAACGGGGAATTCGGCACACTAATCCAAGACTGTACACACGAAAATGTTTCAATAAACGTCGCATGAATAATCCAATACTACACAAGCATTGTGAACAAAATGGATCGGGAAAAATAGTAAAATCGCCGAGAAAGGTCAATTAGATCAATCTCAGTGATTTTCGGTTCATTGATAAATTATCTTGGCATTCCCAAGCTTTGCTGCTCTAAAATGATGCTCAGGCTCCATCTCTCCCGCGACCTGCCCGAGTGCTCCAACCTTGTCGACCGCTTCGATTCACACAAGACAATCTTCCCCTACATGGCCAAGCGCGGAGTTAAGATCCTGAAAAAAGACATCAAAGAGAAGATCAAAAAATAATATAATCCCCCCAATAACAACTCATGCGGCTGCC
>CAVAPH010000119.1:0-6431 GCA_963590455.1 bacterium
GCTCCTGCTCACCTTCTGCCCCGTGCTCATCACGATCGTCCCCGATCTGATCTACGGCGCAGCATAATTTATCCGGTACACAAACTACAAGACGGCCTTCGGATTAGCTCCGTGGGCCGTCTTTTTGTGCGTGATATAAATAGTGGGCTGCCTTGACAGATGCAATTTTTTACGATAAAATACGATTGATCGTGGATTTTCATAAAAACGAGGTGTGCCATGGAATATATCACACGAGAGCTTGAAAGAAAATTTCTAAAACTCAATGACTTTTTCAAGGTTATACTTGTTACCGGTGCGAGGCAGGTCGGTAAGACAACTATGCTCAAACATCTCTCGGAGAGCAACAGGACCTACGTCACAATGGACAATGCTATGGCAAGAGAGCTTGCGCGGAATGATCCTGTACTCTTCTTTCAGACATATAAGCCGCCAATTCTCATTGACGAAGTGCAGAAGGCGCCGGAACTGTTTGAGCAAATCAAGATAATCTGCGACGAAAGCGATGAAAAAGGCCTTATCTGGCTTACCGGATCTCAGCAATACCGAACGATGGAAAAGGTGCGCGAAAGTCTCGCCGGCAGAATCGGCATACTGGAGCTGTACAGCTTATCTGAAAGAGAAAAGGCAGGACTTGTGTTTGACACCGAGCTTGATTTTTCTTTTGACTCTTTACGTGCAAGGCAGAGCAAACTTCCAAAAAATGATGTTGTCCGAGTGTTCAATCATATTTGGGAAGGCGGAATGCCGCAGGTTCAGGGCGTGGATGATGAGCTCAGGCAGGAGTACTTTAATTCATATGTTGATACCTACCTGATGCGTGATGCAACCGAGGCAGGCGGAATTACGGACGCCGTGCGCTTCCGCAAGTTTCTCGTGGGATGTGCCGCGCTTGTATCTGAGCAGGTCAATTATACGACGCTGGCCGAGGCCGCCGATATTTCGCAGAGCACGGCAAAAGAATGGCTGAAGCTGCTTGTCGGGCTGCATATTGTATATCTGCTGCCACCGTATTCCAACAACGCACTCAAACGGCTCAGCAAAACTCCGAAGCTGTATTTCTGCGATACCGGTCTGTGCGCATATCTCTCCATGTGGCTGACGCCGGATACGCTGCGTAACGGTGCATCAAGCGGACATTATTACGAAAATTCTGTTGTCATGGAGCTCGTAAAAAACTACGCCTACTCGAAGAGCAAGGCCAACATCACATATTTCAGAGATTCAAATGCAAAAGAGATAGATGTTTTTGTCGAAGAAAATGACGTGATTCATCCGCTGGAAATCAAGAAGAGCGCATCCCCCGACCGCCGTGAGGTTAAGAAATACGCAGTCCTCGACAAGGCATCTCTCAAGCGTGGGAATGGCGGCATTATATGTATGTGCGAGGAACCGATTCCCATAGATGCGGACAATTGCTTCATCCCAAGCAATCTGATATAACAGCGCCCCATACAACCCACAAGACGGCCTTCGGATTAGCTCCGGGGGCCGTCTTTTTTTCGTGATTATTATATTTATTGCATACGTACGGGGATTTGGGTTTTATAGAACATACGGCGGCGCTCTACGTCGAGGACGGGGAAATCAATTATCACCTCGCAGATGTAATCACCGGCGATGCTCCAGCCGCGCATGTTGATATAGTCGAGCAGACGGCGGGCACTCTCCTCCTCGCGGCTGAACTCATCCGAGCAGAGGCACACGTACGATGCAGCCTCCAGGCGTTCGACATCGCCGTGCTCGCTGTCGCGATCTACAAAGAGGAAGACCTCGTTTGAATACAGGCTGCCGGAGACAAGGTGCTCTTTGCGTATAATCGTACCGATATTGCTGAAGTAGGAGAGCGGCATATTATTTACGACGAGGTGATTTTTCAGCTGCCGCAGCATGTATTCATAGCCGGATTCGTCCTGATCAAAATAGTTCATGCCGCATGAGTAGCGGTAAATATATCTCTCCGGTATAAATTCAAGGAAGATCTCGCCGTTGCGCGGCATGGCCTCGTATCGCCTGTAATTGTCCAGCGTCCGCATTATCGCCGCGCGGGACCGGGAGAGCTGTTCTATTCTCTCACTGACACGCCCAGCTTGCTCTTCCAGCAGCTTTTGCAGAGCATGGGCGTCATTATTGTCGAGAAAGGCGCGAATCTGCCGCAGTGTCATGCCGTAGACCTTCATGTTCTGTATGAGATCCAGCTTTGCCGACTGCGTGATGTGATAGTACCTGTAGTTCGTTGCCGAGTCGATATACTGCGGCTTGAGCAGTCCCTCTCTGTCATACAGACGCAGCGTCTGTTCCGAGACGTGGTTGAGCTCCGCCATCTGTCCGATTGTCAGCCTCTGCAGATCCATAGCGACTCCCCCTGATTATATTTTTATAATTTTTGCTCGCTTATCTCCCCGTGCATATTGCTTAAGAACAGGCGGACAATGTCATCTCTGTCAAGCCCCTGCTCCAAAAGCCACATCAGCTTTGTGACCGCCGCCTCCGTGGTCATGTCCCCTGCGGGGACGGCACCGTTATCCAGCGCGCGGCGGCCGACCTCGTATATCGTCATGTCCGTGGCCTCGTAAAGGCACTGACTGCATATGACGACCACGACTCCGCGCGCGACGAGCTTTTGTATCTCCGCCACGACATCCCGCCGCATGAAGTTTATGCCGCCCGAGCCGAAGGCTTCAATGACAAGTCCGCGGCAGCCGACATCCGCGAAGGCCGAAAACAGCCGCGGATCAACGCCGGGAATGAGCTTAAGGAGCACAACACTGCTGCTGACACTGTTTTCAAGGCGGCATTCACCCTGCTGCGCGGGAATGTACTCATGCCTGACCGTCAGCCCGTGCGAATCTATCTGTGCTACTGCGGGGAGATTGACGCTCTCGAAGGCATTAAACGCGGTCGTGCGCACCTTTACCGCACGGCAGCCGAGGAACACCTGTCTGTCGAAGGCGATAAATATACCGTTTACGCCGCTCGCCGCCATTGCGAAGGCACACTGGAGATTGGCGTAAGCGTCACTCAATATGCTCGACACGGGAACCTGACTTCCTGTAAGCACGACGGGCCTGTCTATTCCGGGCAGCATGAAGGTCAGTGCGGAGGCCGTATATGCCATTGTGTCCGTACCGTGAGTGATGACAACACCGTCATAGTCAAGTCGCATATCGTATATGCATTTTGCGATGAGCGCCCACTCCTCGGGCTGAATGTTGCTCGAATCGAGGGTCATAAGCGAGTGCACGGTGATGTTGTAGCTGTCATGCCCCGGAAAGCTCAGCAGCGGTACACCGCCCGCATCCGGCTGCAGTCCGTTTGAAGACTGCACGGACATTATCGTCCCACCCGTGGTTATGAGTAAAATACGTTTTTTCGCGTCCATAGTTTGGCCTTTCGCATTGTTCAATCTGAAGCCTGAAGAGCCGCATGGCACGCGGCTATTAAGCAGAGTTCTAAAAATATTATACAGGAGCACAGTTTGGTTTTCAAGCTCCGCAGGCGAAAATCCGGCCCTCTGTAAGTGAGAGCCGGATCTTGATTTGTTTATTGCTTATTATATTAAGGCTTGAATCAGGCCTCGCCGCGCTCCTTGAGAGCGTCCTTGCGGCTCAGGTCAATGCCCTTCGGGCCGACGTTCATAACCTTAACCCAGGTCATGTCGCCGATCTTGAGAACGTCCTCGACCTTCTCGGTGCGCTTGAACTCGAGATCCTTGATCTTGACAAGACCGTCCTTGCCCGGTGCGAGCTCAACCCATGCGCCGAAGTCGGAGCGGATGTTGGAAACCTTGCCGTAATAGAGGGCGCCGATCTCCGGCTCGAACACTATGTTCTCGATGGTCGTGCGTGCTGCGCGGCATGCCTCGATATCGGAGCTGGCGATGAAGATGTTGCCGTCGTCGCTGATGTCGATCTTGCAGCCGGTGTCGGCAGTGATCTTCTGGATGACCTTTCCGCCGGAGCCGATAACCTCGCGGATCTTGTCGGGGTTGATCTTCATCTGGATCATCTTAGGTGCGGACTTTGCAAGCTCCTTGCGCGGCTCGGCAATTGCCTTGAGCATGATTGCGTCGAGAATCTGGAAGCGTGCTTCCTTGGTCATTGCAAAGGCTTCCTTGACAATCTCGTGCTTGAGGCCGTCGTTCTTGAGGTCCATCTGTATTGCGGTGATGCCCTGCTTGGTGCCTGCCACCTTGAAGTCCATCTCGCCGTGGAAATCCTCAACACCCTGAATGTCGATGAAGGTGGTGAAGTCGTCGCCGTCCTGAATCAGGCCGCAGGAGATACCAGCAACAGGTGCCTTGATGGGTACGCCTGCATCCATAAGTGCCAGCGTGGTGCCGCAGATGGAGCCCTGAGAGGTGGAGCCGTTGGAGGAGAGAATCTCGCTGACTACGCGGATTGCATAGGGGAAGTCCTCAACCTCGGGGATGACGCACTGCAGTGCCTTCTCGACGAGTGCGCCGTGACCGTACTCGCGGCGGCCTGTGCTGCGTGCGGCACGTGCGTCGCCGGTGGAGTAAGGAGGCATGTTGTAGTGATGCATGAAGCGCTTCTCGTCCTCTTCCCAGATGGTGTCGAGCTTCTGGCACTCGCTGAGAGGTGCAAGAGTTGCGATGGAGAGAACCTGAGTCTGCCCGCGGGTGAACAGGCCGGAGCCGTGTACCACGGGGAGAACGCCGACCTCTGCTGCAAGAGGACGAATCTCATTCATCTGGCGGCCGTCGACACGCTTGCCGGCAAGCAGCCACTTCTTAACAACCTTCTTCTGCAGCTTGTAGAGAATCTCGTCCATATACTGCATCATATCGGGGTGCTCATCGGAGTACTTCTCCTGAACCATGGTGACCCACTCATTGACGCGCTGCTCACGAACGTTCTTGTCATCGGTATCCATGCAGTATTCCATGGACTCGAATTCCTTCTCGACGAGCTCTGCGAACAGCTCCTCGTCAAATGCGGCGTGCTCGTACTCGAACTTGGGCTTGCCAACCTCACGAACCATCTGGTCGATGAGGTCAAGCACGGGCTGGAGATGCTCATGTGCCTGGACAATGCCCTCGTACATAACCTCGTCCGGAACCTGATCTGCCTCGGACTCGATCATGACTATCTTCTTGTGGGTTGCGGCAACAGTGGTGATCATGCGGTTGCCGTTGTGGCGCTCTTCCTGAGTGGGGTTGAAGAGATACTTCTCACCGTCCCAGCCGAGCACGATGCCGGCGATAGGTCCGTTGAAGGGGACATCGGAGATGGAAACAGCGGCGGATGCACCGATCATTGCGGTGATCTCGGGGGAGCAGTCACGGTCAACGCTCAGCACCTCGCAGGCGATAACGACGTCGTTGCGCAGGTCAGTCGGGAAGAGAGGACGCATGGGACGGTCGATCAGGCGGGATGCGAGAACTGCGGGCAGGCTGGGCTTGCCCTCACGGCGCATGAAGCTGCCGGGAATGCGGCCGACTGCATAGAGCTTCTCGTTGAAGTCAACGGAAAGCGGGAAGTAATCAATGCCGTCCTTGGGGCGTGCGGAAGCGGTGCAGGTGACGAGCACGGTGGTATCGCCGTACTTTACGAGAACTGCGGAGTTGCACAGCTCAGCCAGCTTGCCGACTTCCATGGAGAGGGGGCGGCCCTCATACATGATTTCATACTTCTTGTAGTTGGGAAACTGCTTTTGAGTGATTATCATTTGCTTTCTCCTTATTATATTTCGCCGCTTCCCAATGCTTAGCACTTGGAACAGCGTCCGTGATTATATTATTCTTATACACACAGGCGTTCATCCAAATACTAAAACATCGGAAAGTGCGGGATTTACGTTTTGGATTGTGCGGCTTAAAAAATATGGAGACAATATTAAATTGTCTCCATACTCAAAACCTTCATAGTCCTCGGATGCCGGGCTGAAATTACTTACGGATGTTCAGCTTGGCAATGATTGCGCGGTAGCGCTCGATGTCCTTCTTTGCGAGATAGTCAAGCAGACGGCGGCGCTTACCAACCATCTTGTACATGCCCAGACGGCTGTGGTCGTCATTGGGATGCTGCTTGAGGTGCTCAGTCAGCTCACGGATGCGCTGAGAGAGAATTGCAATCTGGACCTCGGGAGAGCCGGTGTCGCCCTCGTGAGTGGCGTTGTCTGCGATGACCTGGGTCTTTACTTCTTTGGTGATCATAGTGGTTATACCCCTTTCTTAAAGCTGCTATACCCTGCGTCTAAGCCACGGGCGGAAAGGACACCGCAGCGGCGGCATGACCCCAAGGCTGAGTCCGCGGGCGCATTCTGGTGTATAATAACATCATGATGCCGCATTGTCAAGAGGTTTAGCTGGGCGGAAAACATTATTCCTGTAGTGTCGCGTCTATCTTTTACGCTTCCCCGTCTCTGCACTCCGGTTTGGAGAAGACGAAGACGGCTACGGCACCGAG
>CAVAPH010000120.1:0-6410 GCA_963590455.1 bacterium
GTCCATAATATTCAATATTCACCCCCGCACGAGATTATATTTATATTATTTATATATTTATTATACTCTCAATGCGGCGCGGTGCGTTACTACGAATCGGCTGCATAGTTTATGATGCAGCCGCGAAGTATCCGGAAAATTATAATTGCCCCCTGACGCGAATTAAAATACGTCAGGGGGCAATATTATTATGTATTATTATATTTCACATTATCCCGTTTAACGGGTTTGAGTGCGGAGCAAAAACGGCGCAAGATCCGCTCAGAAAGCCTGTGCACAATAAAGCAGCCCGGTTCGTGTACTAAGCGAACCGGGCTGCTGTGGGGGTTTAGGTTTTTACGTTATTCAGATAGCTTCGGCTATCTGAATTTTGCTGTTATGCCCGCAGACTTATTTGGCAAGTGCCGCATCGTTTTTGGAGAGCAGATACACGCAGTACTGATTCATGCTGATTCCTTCGCGCTTGGCATGTTCGGTCAAGGAGCGATGCAGACTCTTCGGAATACGGAGCTTGAATTGACCGGAGTAGTTCTCTAAATCATCCGGCTCATGGATCTCGATTCCTTCTTCCAGAGCCGCAGTGATCCACTCCCGTTTTGCGTCCTCGGCGTTTGCAACAGCGGATTCTATCGTCTCTCCGCAGGTGATGCATCCGGGAAGCTCCGGAAAGGAAACGACGTAACCACCTTCGGCGCGGTCTTCCACAATCTCCATGCGGTAAGGCAGGGCAAGATATTCATTCAATGTTTTCATTGACACCCTCACTTTCCACAATTTGCTTTACCATTTCCACATAAACCTTCTTGATCGGTTCATGTTTCGGTATTGTAATCGGCTGGCATCCGGGCTTTCGGAATGTATAGTGGCTGCTGCCACTACTGGGTGCATTCATCGTGTACCCATAGGATTCCAAAACTTTGCGCAGCTCATCAAACCGGAGGTCACGACTCAGAGAGCAGATTTTTTCTAATAGTTTATCCCACTTCGACATCGTTATCCCTCCTGCCTATATTATAAGTGGTATCGCATTTGGTGTCAAGTATTTTCGCCCATTTCCCCAACCGGGCATGCAGTTCCTCAAAGCTCAACCAGTCTGCGCATTTCGACTTACAGTGTTCCTTTCTTTGCATACTCCGAAGTATCGCAAGGGCGGATATTATTTTTCAATTTACTCGCGAGATGTATTGCTCTTGCCCGCACAATTGTGTATAATAAGATCGTAAATGGATACCATGAAGCCGAAAGGAGTTTTTGATATGGCGAAATCAGCGAATCTGTATGCACGAATTGAGCCGGAACTCAAGGAGCAGGCTGAAAGCATTCTGGCCGCGCTCGGTATTCCCGCTTCCAATGCCATTACCATGTTCTATAAGCAGATCATCCTTCAAAACGGGCTCCCGTTTGAAGTGAAGTTGCCGGAGCATCCTCTGGATGTCAGCCGCATGACTGCGGCACAGCTGGATGCAGAACTGGAGAAAGGCTATGCGGATGCAAAAGCCGGGCGCACGATTCCAGCGGAGCAGGCGTTTGCAAATGTCCGTAAGGAATTCGGCGTATGAATTATTCGATCGTTCTGTATATCCCTGCCGCAAGCTCCGCCCAGAAAGCCAGCGCACAATAAAGCAGCCCGGTTCGCGTACTAAGCGAACCGGGCTGCGGAGTATATCTCACATTATCCCGTTTTTATACGCATCGAAGAACTCCACGAAGCTGTCGAAGAGCTCTCTTGTTTTGCCGACTAGGCCGTTTTCTCTGTGATAGTATGCGCAGACGTTCTCTATGTCGGGCAGGTAGGGCAGGGGAAAGACGTCGATGTTTTTAAGATAGTCCGCCTGCACCTCGGGGCCGAGCATGTCCCAGAAAAGCCTGGGATATATAAATACGCCCAGACCGCTGTTTGCAAGCTGGAACGCGTTTTCCACATTCGTCAGCTCGCACACGAAGCGCGGGTTTATATCATAATATTTTAAGTAGCTCACGAGCGTGCGACCGCCGGAGGAGAGACGCGGGATTTTAATAAACGGCAGACTTTCAAAATAGCTGAGATCCGCGGCCTTTGAAAACTCGGCCTTTTTCTCTTCGTACGCGTCACCGGCAAGCCCTGTCAGCATGATCTTCGGGACAACCAGCAGCTGCTCCTTGCGGCAGAGCGGGACGGAGATATATGTATCCGGCGTGTCGCTTATCGTGCCGATTACAAGATCTACACCGTCGTAGCTGAGCGTTTTCTGCAGCACCTCGGGCGATTCCTCGCTGAGCTTTACATACGTATCCGGGTTGTGCCTTAAATAGTCCGGCAGAACGTGCGGCAAAATCGCGCGCGCCACGGTATGCTCAATGCCGAGATGAACGTAATGCTCGCCGCTGATGCTCTTGCTGGAGCTCTCCTCGTACTGCCGCTTGAGCTGGAGTATTGCGCGGGCGGTCTGCAAAAACTGCTTGCCGTCCTGCGTGAGCTCGAGCGGGCGGCTGCGCACAAAAAGCGGCGTGCCCAGCTCCTCCTCAAGCTTCGCAATCTGCTTGCTCAGTGACTGCTGCGAGAGGAAGAGATGCTTCGACGCCGTGGAGAAGCTCTTCTCATCTGCCACGGCAATAAAGCTTTTTAAAAGTGTGAAATCCATAATAATCCTCGCTGTTGTATAAAGCCCTGTAAAAGTTGACACATTGCCAAATTAATCGCAAAAATCAGAACAATTTTTTGAACATAAAAGCCGAATTATGCGTGTTTGTTAAAAGCCCTACAGACTTTTTATATCTTTTGCATAAAATGCACTGTTTAAGCCCGCAAATTTATGTGGCAATTGGTGAAAATGTGAATCAGCCCTTGCCAAATTAAACTTTTGGTTGTATTATATCACTGAAATGAGCGTAATTCAAGAGTTACGTGAAAAATAAAAAAGAGATTTGCGTGAGTAGAATAATTATTCCCGCAAAAAAAACAGGAGGTCAACCAATGAAAAAACTGCTTGCACTTTTGCTCGCACTCTGCATGGTATTCGCACTTTGCGCCTGCGGCTCCTCTTCTTCCGCTTCCACTGATTCTTCCGCTGCATCTGCAAGCGATGCTTCCGCATCAAGTGAATCCCTCAAGTTCGTCACCGGCGGTGAGTCCGGCACCTATTATGCATTCGGCAGCGTTCTGGCTCAGTACGTTTCCACCAACTCCGACCTTGAAGTTGTTGCAGTCACCGGCAACGGTTCTCAGGCAAACGTTGAGGACCTGGATGCAGGCGAGTACCAGCTTGCTTTCTGCCAGTCCGACGTTATGAGCTATGCTTATGACGGCACCAACCTCTTTGAGGGAGCTCCCGTCAGCAGCTTCTCCGTTGCAGCAGCTCTTTACATGGAGCAGGTTCAGATAGTCACCACCAACCCCGACATAAAGACCGTTTCCGACCTTAAGGGCAAGACCGTTTCCGTCGGTGTTCAGGGCTCCGGCGTTTACTTCAACGCTGTTGACGTCTTCACCGCATATGACATGACTCTTGATGATATCAACCCTGTCTACCAGAGCTTCGGCGACAGCGCTGAGAGCCTGAAGGACAAGAAGATTGATGCAGCCTTCATCGTTGCAGGCGCACCCACCACCGCTATCACCGACCTGAGCACTGCAGGCGATGTATATCTCGTCGAGATCGATGACGAGCATGTTGACAAGCTCATCGAAGCTTCCCCCTACTACAGCCCGTACCTCATCACCTCTGATGTCTACGGCACTCCCGACAGTGTTCAGACCGTCGCAGTCGCAGCTGTTGTTCTCGTCCGCGATGACGTCTCCGAGGACGCTGTTTACACCTTCGTCTCCACCATATTCAACAATACCGAAGCTATTGCAGAGCAGCACGGCAAGGGCGCAGAGCTCAACATCGAGCTGGCTTCCAGCATGACCAGTGTTCCCTATCATCCCGGTGCAGCAAAGTACTTTGCAGAGCAGGGTGTTGAGGTCGCAACCAAGTAAGTCGATTCCTCATTTTTTAACGTGCCAGACCTGCGGCGCAAATCAACGCCGCAGGTTTCGCGCGAAATGCCCCTTGTGGCTTAAAGAATTGCAGAACAAGTTTTCGTCGTATTATAATAAAAAATACGCAGTCACGGCGTCTGCCGCGATATGCCGGGACGTTAATTTATTCAGCAATTCCTTAGCAGAATATTAACGGCATCCGCTGCTTTTGGCAGCGGCAATGTTGTTTATATAGTTACCATACCAAATAAAGGAGCGTTATGAATGTCCGAAAAGAAACAGCATGAGGAGAAGACCGAGCACGTTGTAGACACAACAACAGACGTTGAATTTGTTGATGTCGGCACGGCGGAGGACGTCGAAAAGCTCATGCGCAAGTACGACAGAGAGTCAAACACACGAATATGGGAGGGCAAGGCCTCGGCGTTCGTGCGCGCAATAATGGTCTTTTTCTCTCTGTACTGCATTTACTCAACCCTCTTCAGTGTCGCCGCGCTGGAAAAACGCCTGACCGCGTTTCTGGCGATGGTCGTCGTCATGGGTTACCTCACCTACCCCGCAAGCAAGCACCATGTGCGCCACAACTTTATTCCCTGGTACGATTTCGTGCTCATGGTGGTCGGCGCGGCCTGCTTCCTGTATTATTACTTCAGCTATGACGCACTTGTCCACGTGCTGACCAGCGCATCAAAGATAAGCACGCTGCAGGTCACCATCGGCGTGGTCGGCATACTCATTCTGATGGAGCTCTGCCGCCGCTGCGTGGGCGTTCCCATTCTCTGCGTCGCGGGTGTGCTGCTTGTCTACACCTTTGCCAGCGGCACTACGCTCAAGCGCCTGATTTACACGCTCTTCTACACGACGAGCGGCATCATGTCCACTCCTGTGCAGGTCTGCGCAAAATACATTGTTGTGTTCATCATCTTCGGTGCCTTCCTTGAGCGCACCGGTATCGCCGCATTCTTTATCGATGTGGCAAACTCCCTCGTCGGCGGCTTCGCCGGCGGCCCGGCAAAGGTCGCGGTTATCTCCTCCGCACTCTGCGGCATGGTTTCCGGCTCCTCTGTCGGCAACACCGTCACCACCGGCTCCGTCACGATCCCCATGATGAAGAAGACCGGCTACAAGCCCGAGTTTGCAGGCGCTGTTGAGGCAGCCGCATCCACCGGCGGACAGATCATGCCGCCTATCATGGGCGCTGCCGCGTTCCTTATGGCAGAGTACATGAACGTCACCTACGCCGAGGTTGCACTGCGCGCCATTCTCCCCGCTGTGCTCTACTTCACCGGTATATTTATCTCTGTCCACCTCGAGGCAAAGAAGCTCGGTCTGCGCGGCATGAACCGCTCTGAGCTGCCCCGTCTGGGCAAGCTGATGGGCAAGATATACCTGCTTCTGCCGCTGGTCGTTCTCGTATGGCTCGTCACGACCAATACGCGCACCATGCAGTTCTCCGCTACCATCGCTATTATCATCGCAATCATCGTCAGCCTTTTCGATAAGGACAACAGAATTACGATCGGCAAGATTTTAGAGGCACTTGAGGCCGGCGGCAAGAGCACCATTACCGTTGCAGTCGCCTGCTCCATGGCCGGCATCATCTCCGGCTGCATCACAGCGACCGGTCTTGCATCGAAGCTCATATCCACCGTTGTCAGCGTCTCCAACGCTGTGCGGATTCTTGATCCGACCTTTGTCGCTCTGTTCCTGACCATGATCTGCTGCATCATCCTCGGCATGGGCGTTCCCACCACTGCTAACTACTGCATCATGGCATCCACCTGCGCACCTATTCTTATTACAATCGGCGTACCTAAGATCGCTGCACACTTCTTCGTGTTCTACTTCGGCATTGTCGCAGATATTACGCCTCCTGTCGCGCTCGCAGCATACGCAGGCTCCGCAATAGCCAAGGCAAACCCGATGAAGACCGGTATCAATGCGACGAAGCTCGCCATTGCGGCGTTCATCGTGCCGTATATATTCTGCATGAATCCCGCAATGCTGCTTATTGACGTCACATTCGGCAGCATGATTCAGATTATCATCACCTCTCTCGTCGGCCTCTTCGGCGTTGCAGCCGCACTCGAGGGCTATCTCATCAAGGGGCTCAACCCGATATTCCGCATCGCAATCGGTATCGGCGGCGTCCTCATGATGATCCCCGGCACCTTCACCGACGTTATCGGCGTCGTCCTCTTCGTAATCGTCGCCGGTATCCAGCTCGTCCAGAAGCGCAGCCAGGCCGCCGCGGCATAATCTACAGAGCAATTAATAAAATCAAGAAACCGTCTCACAAAAGTGGGGCGGTTTTTTCTTGGTGCTGCGCCGGGCCGTTATCGGGAGCTTTTATGCAAAATATCCGTGCGTGGGCTGAGAGCTAATATAAAACTTGCCCTCGTCCTGTTAAACTTTCCCGTTTTTTCGTAAAATATTTAACTTGTACTTG
>CAVAPH010000121.1:0-6393 GCA_963590455.1 bacterium
TACAAGATCCTCATTCAGTATTTTCTCCAGACCATCCTGTCGATCACGCGCGTGTACGACTGAATGATCTTAACCACCTTCCCGGAGACATTCTCATCCGTGTAATCCGGCACGGGTACGCCGAAATCCTTCTCGGCATTCATCGCAACCGCCGTGTCCACCGCCTGCAGCAGTGATGCGGAGTCGATACCGGCGAGGACAAAGCAGCCCTTGTCCAGTGCCTCGGGTCTCTCGGTGCTGGTGCGGATGCAGACTGCCGGGAACGGATGCCCGACTGAGAGGAAGAAGCTGCTCTCCTCCGGCAGTGTGCCGCTGTCGGAAACGACGGCAAAGGCATTCATCTGCAGCGCGTTATAATCAAAGAACCCGAGCGGCTCATGCTTCACAACGCGCCTGTCGAGCTCAAAGCCGCTCGCAGCAAGCCGCTTTGCAGAGCGCGGATGGCAGGAATAGAGAACCGGCATGTCGTACTTCTCCGCCATCTCGTTGATAGCCGTAAAGAGCGATTGAAAATTTCTGTCCGTGTCGATATTCTCCTCCCTGTGTGCTGAGAGAAGTATGTATCTGCACTTCTCAAGGCCGAGGCGGGTGTGTATATCGGAGCGCTCTATATTTTCAAGATTTGCATGCAGCACCTCCGCCATGGGCGAGCCCGTGACATAGGTGTGCTCCTTCGGCATGCCGCATTCAATGAGATAACGGCGGGCATGCTCGGAGTAAGCAAGATTTACGTCGGAGATGATATCGACAATGCGTCTGTTTGTCTCCTCAGGCAGGCACTCATCCTTGCAGCGGTTGCCGGCCTCCATATGAAAGATCGGAATATGCAGTCTCTTCGCCGCGATAGCCGAAAGGCAGGAGTTCGTATCGCCGAGTATAAGCAGCGCATCGGGCTTCACCGCGTTCATCAGCTTGTATGAGCAGTTTATTATGCTGCCCACCGTCTCGCCGAGGTCGCCGCCTGCCGCGTCCATATATACCTCCGGCGCATCAAGGCCGAGATCGCGGAAAAATATTCCGTTCAGATTGTAATCATAATTCTGCCCCGTGTGGGCAAGAATGCAGTCAAAATATTTGCGGCATTTTTTTATTACGGCGGAGAGACGTATAATCTCCGGCCGCGTGCCGACTATTATCAGGAGTTTCAGTCTCCCGTCGTTTTTGAATTTAACATCGGAGTAGTCAAGCTTTATGCCCATGACTCACACCTCCTCAAAATATGTATCGGGCCTGTTCGCATCGAAGCTCTCGTTTGCCCACATGACCGTCACGAGATCCTCCGTATCCGAAAGATTTATGATCGAGTGTGTGTACCCAGGCAGCATGCGCACCGCTTCTATATGATCACCGCTGACCTCAAATTCACGCAGCTCGCCGGTGTTCAGGCAGCGCTCACGTATCAGCGCACGTCCTGACACGACGATAAAAAGCTCCCACTTGCTGTTGTGCCAGTGCTGCCCCTTAGTTATGCCGGGTTTTGATATGTTGACACTCACCTGTCCGCAATTCGCGGTTTTAATAAGCTCGGTAAAGCTCCCGCGCGCGTCCGTGTTCATTTTAAGCGGATACGCCGTTTTCTCCTTCGGCAGATAGCTCAGATACGCCGCGTAAAGCTTTTTCTCAAATGAGCCGTCCGGCATCTCCGGCATAAAAGCGCCGGCAGCATCGAAGTCATATAAGAGCTGCGTAATTTTGCCGAGGGTGACCTTGTGCGTCACCGGTACATAGCAGCAGCTTCCGTTTTCAGCGGGCACCGGCCTTGCCCCGTCATACTCGCAGCGATGCTCTCTGCCCGACAGCGCCGAGATGAGCTCCGCAACGAGGTCGTCTATATATACAAGCTCCAGCTCAGTCGCCGGGTCGTTCACCGTGACGGGCAGATTGTTCGCGATATTGTGGCAGAAGGTTGCGACCGCGCTGTTATAGTTCGGGCGGCACCACTTGCCGAAGACGTTCGGGAAACGGTACACCAGCACTCTTGCCCCAGTGCGCCCGGAATAGTCAAAAAAGACTTTTTCGCCCGAGAGCTTGGATTTGCCGTATTCAGAGCCGGCGTAGCGCCCCTGAAGGCTTGCCTGCGCGGAGCTTGAGAGCATAACCGGGCAGAAATTTCCCGCCGCCTCAAGGGCATTGAGAAGCGTCTCTGCAAAGCCGACGTTTCCCGCCGTAAACTCGCTGTTCTCCTTCGGGCGGTTGACCCCTGCGAGGTTGAACACGAAGTCCGCCCTGCCGCACCAATCGCGCAGCATGTCTTCTCCGCTTGCGCGCGTATATTCGAATATCTCGCCTATTTCAAGCTCGGGATGCGTCCTGTCCTTGCCGTCGCGTATGTTCTTCAGCGCGTGACAGAGATTTTTCCCGATAAAGCCGGACGCGCCGGTGACCAGAATATTCATAAATGCCCTCTCAGTATTCTATGCCCATCTCATCAAGCTGCTGGCGGATATAGCGGAGAGAAAGCAGCTTCTGCTTGACCTGCTCGACATTGAGAATTTCCGTGTTGTTGGAATTAAACTCCGTGAGGTGGTTTCTCTCCACGTCGCCCTGCACGAAGTATTTATCATAATTAAGCCCGCGCTTATCGCAGGGGACACGGTAAAAGCTGCCCAGATCCTCCGCCTTGGCGCACTCCTCGTTCGTCAGCAGGGTCTCGTACATCTTCTCGCCGTGGCGTATGCCGATGACGCGGATATTATTTTTATCGCCGCCGAAGAGCTCACAGACAGCCTCGGCCTGAGTTTTGATAGTGCATGCGGGCGCCTTCTGAACCAGAATGTCCCCGCTCTCGCCGTGCTCAAAGGCGAAGAGTACAAGATCGACGGCCTCGTCAAGCGACATGATAAAGCGCGTCATGTTAGGCTCGGTCACGGTGATCGGCTCGCCCTTTTTCAGCTGATCTATCCACAGCGGAATAACGCTTCCGCGCGAGCACATCACGTTGCCGTAGCGGGTGCAGCAGATTTTCGTCTTCTCGGGTGAAACGGTGCGGGATTTTGCGACGACAACCTTTTCCATCATGGCCTTGCTCGTCCCCATCGCATTTATGGGATATGCCGCCTTATCGGTGGAGAGGCATATCGCCGCCTTTACCCCGGCCTCTATTGCCGCGGTCAGCACATTATCAGTGCCGAACACGTTCGTCTTAACAGCCTCGAGTGGGAAAAACTCACACGACGGCACCTGCTTTAACGCCGCGGCGTGGAAAATATAATCCACCCCGTACATTGCGTTTTTGACTGAGGACAAATCCCTCACATCGCCTATGTAAAAGCGCAGCTTGTCGGCATGCTCGGGCATGCGCGCCTGAAACTCGTGGCGCATATCGTCCTGCTTTTTCTCATCGCGTGAGAATATGCGTATCTCGCCGATGTCGGTGCCGATAAATCTGTTGAGCACGGCATTTCCGAACGAGCCCGTGCCGCCTGTTATCATGAGAGTTTTTCCTTCGAACATCACTGTCTCCGTTCCTGTGCCTGTCCGTCTGCATCTATATACTCATCAAAACGGTCAAGCAGCATCTTTTTATCAAAATGCGCTTCGAAATAAGCGTGTGAATTTTTTCCGTATTCCGCAAGCCGAGAGCTCTTCGACAGCTCCCTCACGGCCTCTGCGAGCGATTGCGCATCACCTATCGGGCTGCACACTCCGCACTCCGCCTCTCTCACTATGCGCTCGGTCTCCCCCGTGGCGCAGGCAAGTATCGGCATGCCGCAGGCCATGTATGACTGGAGCTTCGCCGGGATCGTTCCGGCAAACAGCGGATTATTCATGAATGAGACAAACGCGGCGTCGCAGTCAGCCAGAATATCCGGTATGCTCTCCGCCGCCTGACGCGGTATTAGGAGAAACATATCGTCCACACCGAGCTTATGTATCTGCTCTTTAAGCGCCGCCTTGCTTCTGCCGTCGCCGACAATGACGAAGCAGGCATCCGTCCCGCTCTCCCGGAGCAGCCGTGCGGTCTGCGGCAGGATGTCAAGCCCCTGCGCCTGCCCCACGTTTCCGGTGAATGCGATCTTGAAGCGCCCGTCGGCCGGGATAAGCCCGCTCTTTCCGCGCTCTGCCGGATGATAAAACTCCTCGGCGTACTGCGGCCAGTAGCTCACCTTTTCCGCCTCGTCCGGAATTCTCGCGCGGATTTTCTCCACAAAGCTCGGCGAGGTGGCAAATATTCTGTCGCAGCGGCGATAAATCGAGTCCACCATGCGGCCGATCGGGTTTAATACAAGCGGCGAATGTATGCCCGTGACTATCTCTATATTCTCCGGCCAGAGATCCTGAACGTATATCCAGCACGGGATTTTTCTTCGTCTGGCGTACCATACGCCCACAAGCGCCTGCGTCATCGGCGAGACCTCAAAGTTGAACACCATGTCCGCTTTGAGCCCCGTAAAGCATTTCCAGAACCAGCCCGAGACGACAAACGAGAGATAGTTCAGGCACATTCCCACAGAGCTCTTGCCCCGCGCAATAAGCGGAATTCTGATGATCTCCGCGCCCATATAATTTTCTCTGCGCTTTTTGAACAGGCCGTAGCCCTCGAAATATTTTCCGTAGGGGTAATTCGGTATGCCCGTTAGCACCGTGATTTTATATCCGCGGCGCACCCATTCGGCGCACATATCGTTTATGCGGAAGGCCTCCGGGTAGAAATACTGGCTGACGACAAGTATGTGCTTTTTTTTCTGCGCTTCCCCGCTCATTCCGTACCCTCTGTTATTTTTATGCTCTCTTCAAGACTGTATAGCCGATACTCACCGCCGGGATAATCACTGAGTGACATATCATAGCTCAGGCTGCCGAAGGCCTTGTCGACCAGCGGCGTGAACACGCCCAGCAGCTTCAGAAGCCATGTGACATGGTGCAGCATTATTATGTTTCTCCCGTGCGCCGCCGCGATCTGGCGGACAAGCTCGGAGGTGTTGCTGTACTGCGCGTTTTGCGGATAAAACACGCCCTTCTCACCGTTGTCGATCATAAGCTTGACAAACGCCATAAGATTATCGACAAACAGCATCGAACGCTCGTTATCAACCCAGGGGAAGAACGGCAGTCTTCTTGCGAAGAGCGACAGCAGCGGATAATTTCCGCGGCAGCCCGGGCCGTATATCATGGGCGGTCTTAATATAACCACCTTGAAATTATCATCAGCGAGCTTATTTAGGCCAAGCTCAGCCTGAACCTTACTGTCACCATAGGCATTTGCCGGTGTGCAGGGTGTACCGCGCACTACGCGCCGGCGCTGCCCTATCGGCGCACTGTCACCGTAGACGATGGCGGAGCTCATGAATATAAACTGCCCGACGCCCTCGCTCTTTGCCTTTTTGGCAAGCTCAATTGTGAGCTTCGTGTTTATATCATAATAAAGCTGCGCCTTGTCCGCGGTGATACGGCCGCTGTCGGAGTGGGCAATGCCCGCCACGTGATACACAACGTCAAAGCCCATGAAATCCTCATCGCGCCATGAGCCGTCGCGCATGCTGATGGACACGGTGGAATAATCGGGGAACTGCTCTATGTATCTTTTGAAGTTTTTCCCGAGATAGCTGTTTATTCCGGTGATAAGAATTCGTTTCATGATTTCTTCTCCCGCTCAAGGGTGCCGGTGCCGCCCTCTACCACGCCATCGTGATGCAGCACGGTCTTCAACGTAAGGAAAAAGCACTTGCAGTCGAAGCTAAAGCTCAGGTTCTTCACGTATTCGCCGTCATAGCGCGCCTTTACGTCGATGGGCAGCTCATCCCTGCCGTTCACCTGTGCCCAGCCGGTAAGCCCGGGCTTTACGTCGTTTGCGCCGTACCTGTCGCGCTCGGCTATCAAATCATCCTGATTCCAGAGTGCGGGGCGCGGGCCTATGACGGACATCTCACCACGCAGAATATTAAAAAGCTGCGGCAGCTCATCAAGGCTCGTTTTTCTCAGCACTGCGCCGGTCTTCGTTATCCACTTTGTCGGATCGGAGAGCAGATGCGTCGGCACATCCTTCGGCGTGTCCGTGCGCATGGTGCGGAATTTCATAATGTCAAACATGCTCTTATTGATGCCGAAGCGCCGCTGCCTGAAGAATACCGGCCCCGGCGAACCGAGCTTCACCGCCGCCGAGATTATAAGCATCGGTATGCCGAGCACTATTATCCCCGCAAGCGAGAGCACTATATCAAGAATTCTCTTTACAAATCGATTATACATTTCCGCAACTCTCCGTCACCGCGGCAGGGCAAATTCTCAAGCCGTCCCGCAGTCATGTTCTGCCATTATTTGTGCTAATTATATTATGTTATTATATCATTGCGCCGATACCGTGTCAACGCCCGGAGCGGGGTGAATTGAGGGGAAAATTGTCGGTTAGTCAATCATAGTTTACAGTCAGGGAAAGAAGAAAGGACATCAGCA
>CAVAPH010000122.1:0-6331 GCA_963590455.1 bacterium
TCTCGAGCGCTTGCCTAATATACCACTTGAATCCGTACTTGTCAACACTTTTTTTCAGAAAAATCAAACTTTTTTTCGAGCTCTAAATCTTGTGGTCTTAACGAGTTTTTAATCACAAAATACAAGACCTGAACAGCATGATCTTCTTATTGCTTATCTCTTATTATATTCTTATCTAAATAGCTGACCGTATTTGCCTATATAGGGGAGTTCTTCTTCTATGCCGCTTGATGCGTTTATTATTCCCTTTACCATGCATATTATTCTAAACACGGTAAATATCCAGCCTATAAACGGTATATTACTCAGCAGATCTGCAGCTGCACTGTATATTAACAATACCAGGCCCTGTCTTGCATGGTACATGGCATACTCATCATTTCTGCGGAAGAAAAACGGTATCAGGGAGAGGACGCTTATATATGACAGTATTGCGAAGAGCTTACTGTCCCCGCTTACATCAGATATTACTCTGCTATTCTGATTATTATTTCTTACACTGCCGTACTCGGCGTCTTTATTATTCTTATTATTATCAAACTGCTGCTTTGCGCGCTCCTCCTGCTCCATTCTGCGCTCGCGCTCCTTCTCGGCCCAGACGCGGCTTTGTTCGCGCTGCTGCCGGCGCTGCTCTTTCAAACGTTCGCGCAGCTCATCGTTATTCATCGTATATCTTCCGGAGTTCTGCGATGAAGACGCCGTCGCCGCTGCCGAGGCTTCGGCTTTAGCCTTTTCCTCTTCAGGATCATATCCGCAGGCAAGGCATTTGCTCTGTCCGTCAGGTATATATGCGCCGCATTCGTTGCAGTATGCCATAAGTCCCTCCCGATGCACTCTCTATCTTTCTCTATCTTATACTTTAACTTTTTTAATCTTTAATCACATTATATATTAGCTTCTGACTCATTTCAATATTATATTATCAAACATCGGGATAATTTTGCTTTGTATAGAAAAAACCTCCGCATGCTTTTATGCACACGGAGGTTCCTGTTTGCCCGGATAAAGCTATTGTTTTATCTGATACTTGATTTCTTCCATCATTATAGGTTGACAGTCGTATTCTCCCACGGTTTCCCCATCGCTTTTCACATCGATCGGGACGGTGAACTTTACTTGAACATAATCACCGACGTACAGCTCGCTGATATCGACCTCCGTCATGCCATTCCTGCCGTATACTTTGGTTTCGGAGCTCGGACAAAACAAGAGAGAATCTGCATAGATGATGTTTGATGGACCCATGTTATCAAAATATGATGTGTCGGGCACGACCGTGAAAACATTGTCTTCAATATCAGTAATCGTTCCTTTTATGACGCATCCCGTGGTTTTGGTACGCCTGCTCTGCGGCAATACAGCGACGATAGCGAGAATAACAAGAATACAAATTAGAAGAATAGGAATGCCACTTATTAATTTCTTTTTACTCACTACGTATATCCTCCTGTTTTTGTAATGTCAAATGATGTTCTCTGCAGATATTTGGTCGTAAAAAAACGCATACGTCCCCGCCTAACACATTTGAATCACCTACTGCTGTTAAATCTTATTACTTCGCAAATTATTTTCGAATAATTGATTAAATCGACTATAGGCATTATTACTGTCGCATCTGCAGCGATTGGAAAGAGCAGCTTTGCCAATGCTATCTATTGTGGCAATTCAAGCTTTACATACAGTTCAACCGGATAACGGGAAAGAAGTAATTTTATACCGTTATCGAATATAAATTCTTTATCAAGGGCATGTACTGACGTGGTATCCACAATAAACGGTATTTGTACGTCTACGTTCCTCCCACTGGCGATGGAGAATGCACTGCTACCGGAAAGAAATTTGTTGAACAGACCCGTTTCATTTAGTATAGTACTGCAATTGATGTAGTAGTCCGGGCCCACTACTTGATAGTCACTCATATCAATTATACCGTTTAGCGGATCACCGTCCCCTTCAAAGCGAAATCTGGCCGAGACTATAATGATCAATTCATCGTCCGTCAAATTCTGTATGGTTTTCTGCTCTTCGTGCGATATATATCCACGCTCAGCAAGCTCATTAACTCTGCAAAGTGCACAATCGGTCACTTGCACATGGTATCCTGATTGATCTAAGTATCCTCGATTATAGAATCCGGGTGGAAGAAGAATTTCCTGCCCCATGGAATACTCCTGGACTGATGGGGTTAAATCCGTCAACGCTGAATGGTTCACCCTGTATACACGCCAGATATATAAACCGGTAATGGAAAGGAAAACTGTCAGCCCTAGTAATAGCCAAACGTCTTTCTTAGATGTCTTCATATCTATGCCTCAGCAAAATTGCCACAGTCGTCCTTGAATGTGTGCCTGGTTATTTTGCCGGCAACAATCTTGAATATCTCATCGGAAACGGAGCTAAGCAGCTCGTAGTCATGGCAGGCAATTATCACCAAGGTACCTCGACGCTTGCTCTCTTTTATAATCTGTTGAACACACGCAATGCCGCTTTCATCTAGCGAATTAAAAGGCTCATCAAGAATGAGAAGTTCAGGAGATTCCATAATAGCGCATGCTATGCCCAGGCGTTGACGCATCCCTAAAGAGTACTTACGGACTTTCATGTGACCGGATGCTCCCAGACCCATTTGATCAAGGGTTTTGTTAATTTTGTCATCGGAAATAGGATTTTGAGAGAGACTGGTAAGCATTTTTAGGTTCTCAAATCCACTATGGTTATTCAAAAAAGATGGAGTTTCTATGAGAATACCCATGCTTTTTGGGAAACTGTTTTCTCCCTCTAATTTTCTGCCATCTATCAATATTTCACCGCTTGTGGGGTGAATAAGGCCTGATATAGCCCTCATCAGCATGGTTTTACCGCTGCCGTTGATTCCCTGAAAGCCGTACACTACTCCGGGCAGTAGATGCATATTGATGTTGTCCAAGACGACACTGGCTCCGAATCGTTTGGTGACGTTCTTAAGTATTATTTCCATTAGCGCTCCTTTATCGTTCACCGATAATATCGAGGTAATACAATCTATGCTTCCCGATAAAAATCGCTAAGAAATCTATTATTAAGCATAGGCTCATGCCAAACAGAGTATTAAAATTATAAATTCCTAATGTTCCATTTCGCACGGGCATGGCATAGTTAATCAGAAACAGCGGATGTATGCAATAGAATCCAAGTATAGAATACAAGCATATAATCATAAAGGCAAAAATAGGTTTGATAAACAAGGTCAGCGTCATTTGACAAAGGCTTAAAGTGAGTATAACAAGCTCTGGAAGCAAAATCATACAGCAGAAAAGCTCTGCAGACGGCATAAATTCGGTGCAGTAGGCCGAGAAAAAGGCAGTAAAAACATCAGCGTTTGGCTGCAGAGATATGCTTTTCCCAGTGAAATTGCATAGGATAATCCAGATCAAAAAAACTGAAAAGTAATACCAGGCAACTACGAGGCAGTTCAAAATACATTTTGAGTACCACCAGACATTAGTACTTCCCATCCTTGTAAAGACCTGTATTCCACCTCGTTCGAGATCATCATGAGCGAGATTCAAAGTATAGCAGCATGGTAAAATGTGCACCAGAAAGAATGCTGCCGGGAACGTGATCTTTTGCTCATATGTTGCATCGTAACGTGGCAAAGATCCGCCTATCTCCACCAAAATCACATCACCAAGGGAAAGGCCGAGCTGGTTGACATTTTTGGGCGAGCCGAGATCCAGCGGGAAGTAATGAAAGACTTCAAAATGAAAACTAAAAAACAAGAATAAAAACAATAAAGCAGAGAGCAGAAATTGCATGAATCCGGCATGCGAATCTATTTGTACATCCCGGTAGATGATTTTAAAGAATTTCATACCGTTCTCCCTTAAAAACCGTGAAAGGTACAGTTAACAAAAAGTAAAAAGCAAACCATAATGCCATAACCCAGATTCTCGAACTGTTGGAAACAGGTACAGCGCGCATCAAGTAAATCGGAGACACTTCGATATAGCAGAGATATAAAAAGAAATTTCTTAATAAACTGCAGGCAATAACTAACAGATATGAGCTTAATATGGCATAAACCGGTTTCCTGACGATAAATGACGCGGCGACGGGCAAGCATGCAAACAATCCTCCAAAAACAAAATCCAGTCCGATATAGCATATGATAAAGAGCATAGGCTTGGAATAAGCCATGACGGAAAAAATGTCTCCGTGCAAAACCGGATAATACATGCTGTTTATCACTTTAGGAGGAACAGCCGGGAGAAATAGCGCCACGACAAGTACACTGGATACAAGCAGGAAGAATATAACACTACCGCCAGAAAGAAATGCTGAAATCAGTTTGGCCAAAATATAGTTTTTTCTGCCGCATTTTGGAATGATATGTTTGGTATAACCGCTTTTTATCTCAGCAGTGAGGGATAAGCCGCATGGCAGCATAGAAAGGAACGGTACTATGAAGAAAAATTGCAGAATTACAGGCGAATTTATTTCCGCTCCTATCCAGCCGGTATAAAGACTATTTCCTTCAAAAATAATCTCTACCATTTGATTGCTTTTTTCATATAACTCAAGTATTGTCGGTCTGCCATAAGATCCGTAGCACAAGCGAAACATATAATGTGCACTGATCAATACGAATGCAAATCCGACAATCAGACTAATCAAATAGAGCGGAGAGAAAAATGCTTTGCGCAATTCTAATTTCAATATTCTGCTCATATTATGTTCAATCCTCTGTGTTGACGTCATATATAACGGGCATTGAAAGATTTTCGGCAAATACACAGGTTAAACACAATTTGTTTTGCTTTAATAATTGGATTCCGAAATTGTCAAGTGTCCAGCCGAGCACGAAAGTTTTGGTATCTCCGATATCAGGAATAGAATACCTGAAATAGGACTTTTCGTCTGATGATTCGCTGGCGTCACTGAAGTAGTCCGGTTCTGAAATCCATATAATATTTGCATCAGCGATTTCAGCGGGATCATTAGGATATAGCCCGAAACAGTTTGCTAACCCGTTTTTGGCCATTTCTTCTTCAGGTGATACATCTATATTTTCAATTTCAAAGGATATAAGCAAATAGCTTTCTTTTGTATTGCCGCTCTGTTTATCATCTGGAGGGATATTTGTCAATTCGATGCCTAGGACTCGATATTTCACATATCCAAGTCCCATATAATTCACCGTCAGAACATCGGTAGTTATCTCAGCAGAAGCATCCGGTATCCCCGGCGTAGGAGCACTGCTGCCTGAGTCAGCTGCAACGGGCATCTCCTGCCGTGCATTGTTATCACAAGGAACGAATCTGTCATAATTGGGCGTAGCTTGCGCGCAGGAAGCAAAAAGAGAACAAATATAGATAGTAATGATAGTTAAGAACGCTTTCTTCATAATTTTTCTCCAATACTTGACCAAGGCAGGTTTAAACAATGTATGGCGAAAACGCCATAATTAGGACGAGGATCAATACAATAATTCTTTTTTTCATTACTTTTTACCGCCCTTTCATAATATATTTTTTATCTATCGCAATTACCCAGCATGTGCACCTGCTGGATAACAACAATCGATTGCAAGATTATTATATTAGCGCAAGAGCGCTTGCGAATACCAAAACTTCCAAGTATTTTTCTTCCTGTAATTAATATACATAATCAAGCATATTCTGTCAACGTGTATTTCGCTTTCCTTAATTGGAAATCAATGTTTTTAACTGAAGCTTAGCGCTTCTGCATATGATATGCGCGTGATATGCGCGGCTGTATCATGGCTCGTGTTGCTTTCGTAATACGACACTATTACAGGGAAAGATGAGAGAAGAGATCTTTAACTCTAATTTACGCGTATTTCTTTCTTCTTGACGTTCATTTTTTCCGTAGACTTTGCGGCGTTCTTGATTGGGCGTTCCGGCTGATAAAGAGTGCCGTAGCATACGGGCGGCCATCCGTAGCGTTCCGAAATGGTGACCTGCTTTATGAAGGCTGACGCGATTTTCGCAGATTTTTTCATGACTTGCTCTCCTTTTTATTTTTCGTTATTTGAATTATTACTGTGAACACAGCAAATAAAACACCACAAAAACTGCCGGTAAACATGCGCAGGTCGTCAATGCACAAACTTATGCCCTGCATTAAAAGGATTATGTACAGCAGGATATTTTTTCTGAGGTTATTTGCGCGCTGCTCGGCAGATGTGAAGTGTGCTTGCGGAGGGTAAATCGGCTTTATCAGCAGCCCAGTAATTACCACTGTCGCATCGGCAAAAACTAAGATAACTTGCGGCAGATATGCAGTTATTTCACCTACAGACAAACTGACAAATACGACCATCAGGACACTT
>CAVAPH010000123.1:0-6283 GCA_963590455.1 bacterium
TGCCTGGTGAATTAATCTTTTTGCTTACTTTTCCACCAGGTCTTCGCCTATTTTATAGATGTCTCCGGCGCCGACGGTCAGGACTATGTCGCCGGGGGCGGCGATGCTGCGGACGGCTTCCTCGAGCTCGGCAAAGGTCGGATAGAAGCCTGCGCCGTCTATGCGGGCGGCAAGCGAATCGGACGAGATACCGATGGTGTTCTTCTCACGTGCGGCGTATATCTCAGCCAGCAGCAGGACATCCGGACGCCTGAGCTGCTTGACGAAATCCTCAAACAGCGCGGCAGTGCGGGAATAGGTGTGCGGCTGGAAGATAAGAATGGTGCGCTTATAGTTGAGCTGCTCCACTGCGTCGAGCAGAGCTTTCAGCTCGCCGGGATGGTGGGCGTAGTCGTCATAGACATCAGCGCCGTTGAATTTGCCCTTGAACTCAAATCTGCGGCCTGCGCCGTTGAAGCCTGCGAGCCCGTACTTGACAGAGCTGGGGCGTACACCGACGCATATGCAGGCAGCCGTGGCTGCGAGGGCATTTTTAACGTTATGAATACCGGGAACGTGCAGCGTGACATCGGTGAAGAATCTGCCGTTAAACATAATGTCAAAGTGCGAATTTGCACCTCTGAACTCTATATTTTCGGCGTATACATCCGCTTCCGGTGTAAGCCCGAAGGTGATGACGCGGCGGTCAATGCCGGCGATGGTCTTCATGGTGTTCGCATCATCGTAATTGGCAACAACGCAACCGTCAGCCGGGGTGCGCTCCGCAAAGGCGCGGAATGAATGCTCCACATCGCCCAGATCCTTAAAGAAATCAAGGTGATCGGCCTCAATATTTAAGATAACCGCCACTGTCGGGTGAAATGAGAGGAAGGAGTTATAATACTCACAGGCCTCCATTATGATGGTATTGCCGTGGCCGACTCTGTGCCCTGCCTTCAAAAGGGGCAAGGTGCCGCCGATCATAACGGTCGGGTCCTTCTCCGCCGCCATGAGAATATGCGTGCACATTGACGTTGTGGTGGTCTTGCCGTGTGTGCCGGAGATGCACAGTGCATTGCTGTAATCCTTGGAGATTGCGCCCCATGCCTGTGTGCGCTCAAAAACCGGGATCTCCAGCTCACGCGCGCGCACTATTTCCGGGTTGTCATCATGTACAGCTGCAGTGCGCACAACAAATTCAATGTCCTCGGAAATATTGCTTGCATCGTGACCGACGTATATTTTAATGCCCTTTTTGCGCAGGGAAACGACATTCGGATTTGTCTCGTTCATATCGGAGCCGGTAATGTTCAGCCCCATGCCTACAAGCACCTCTGCCAGAGACGACATGGACACTCCGCCTATACCGACAAGATGTCCTTTTCTCCCGGGTGACATGTAATTATCAAATTCCGTCATGTTTACGCTCCTCGTAAAAATTGTTGATATTAACGCTGTATAATGGTAAAATTCATATATAGAGAGCAGAATTTTGCAAATCCCGCACTTTCAACTTTGCTATTATACTATTACGGGCGCCGCATTGCAAGAAAAATAAGATAAGCCCTGTATTTTCAACGCTTTCAGCCATAATAATATTACTTGGAGTGTGCCATGGCAACTATTACTCCTCCTAAATACGTCCGTCAGGTTCTCATCGCCCTGCAATCGCACGGGCATCTTGCCTATCTTGTGGGCGGATGCGTCAGAGATATTATACTCGGCGTGCATCCGCAGGACTGGGACGTGTGCACAAGCGCATTTCCGGAGCAGGTGCTCGAAATTTTCCCCAACTCAATAACGACGGGAATACGCCACGGTACTGTCACTGTGCGCGTCAATTCGCGTTTTGTAGAGGTGACGACTTTCCGCACTGACGGCAGCTATGCTGACCACCGGCATCCGGACGCTGTCAGCTTCGTAGGCGATCTGAACGCTGATCTCGCACGGCGCGACTTTACCATGAACGCAATAGCCCTGCCGCCCGACGGGCTCATTGCCGACCCTTTTGGGGGCGTAGAGGACATTAAGAATAAAATAATCCGCTGCGTCGGTACGCCGGAGCTCCGCTTTGAGGAGGATGCGCTGCGCATGTTCCGTGCGCTTAGATTTTCGGCAAGGCTCGGTTTTGAGATAGAGCCGCAGACAATGGCGGCAATCGAAAAAAAGGCGCCGCTCGCCGCATCTCTCACCTCTGAACGCGTGCGCGACGAAATCGAGAAGCTGCTGATGACCTCACGCCCGGAGATGCTCAGTCAGCTCATATCGCTGGGGCTTATGGACGCATATCTCATTCGCCGTCCGTCAGATTATACGCTGTTTTCAAGGCTCGGCAAAATACCGCACAAGGCGTTGCAGCGCTGGTGTGCACTGTGCACGATACTGATACGCTATGACTGCATCTCCTCTGCGCAGGACTTTCTGACCCGGCTGCGGCTCGACGGGCGCACGGTGCGCTGCTGCACATACTCCGCGATCATGCTGCAGGGTGACAAGCCTTCCACGCGCGCGGAGTGGAAGCGTGCGCTCAATCGCTACGGAACGGACAGCGTGATATGTGCCGCACTGTGCTATGACATGCTGCACGGCGGGCAGTGCCACAAGGAGCTGAAGGCCGTACTCAAGAGCGATGAATGCTTTTCAATGAAGCATCTTGCAGTGACGGGGAATGACCTGCTTGAACTGGGTCTCAAGGGCAAGGAGGTCGGTGAAATGCTGCGTTTTCTGCTCGATTACGTGATTGAATACCCCGACAATAACCGGCGAGAGCTGCTGCTGTCGCTCGCAAAGGGCACGGAGGAATAAGATGAACGAGGTTGTCAACGACAGCTGGGAAAAACTGCGCAGAGATTGCAGCGGATGTATGCAGTGCAAGCTTGCTCCGACAAGGAAAAATCTTGTGTTCGGCGTGGGCAATGAGCAAGCCAAGATAATGCTCATCGGTGAGGGTCCGGGAGAGCAGGAGGATATACAGGGCGTTCCGTTTGTCGGTCCGGCCGGGCAGCTTCTGGATAAGATGCTCGAGATGATTGATCTTGACAGATCTAAGGTATACATCGCAAACATCGTGAAATGCCGCCCTCCCAAAAACCGCGACCCGCAGGAGGATGAGGAGCAGGCCTGCCGCAGCTGGCTGGAACGTCAGGTTGCACTTGTCAATCCGAGAATTATAGTCTGTCTGGGAAGAATCTCCGCACAGGCGATTATCAGCCGTGAGTTTCGCATCACACGGGAGCACGGGCTGTGGTACGATATTAACGGGCGGCGCGTAATGGCGACATATCACCCCTCTGCGCTGCTGCGTGACCCGTCAAAGCGCCCGGACGCATTTACGGATCTGCGAATTCTCAGGAGCGAGATACGTCTGCTTTGCCCGAGCGTGTATAAATAAGAGGATATTATTTTATGATCAAATTTAAAACCGTCACTCTCCGCGATAAACCCTGGGTTGACGAGATAGTTTTCAGCGAGAACAGTTCCAGTGCGGATTTTAATTTCGGCAATATCTACATCTGGGACAAGGCATTCCGCCAGCTTATCTGCCGTCAGGGTGACAGAATGCTGACCAAACTGCGCTACGAGGGGCATCCGAGTTTTGCTTTTCCCATAGGGACAGGGCCGCTCGCCCCCGCGATTGACGCGCTGCAGGAATTTGCAAATTACAAGGGCTACCCCTTCAGGCTGCACGGCGTGACTGAGTCGCACAGGGAGCAGCTGGAGCAGGAATATCCCGGCTGCTTTGAATTCACCGAGGATGTGGATTACGCGGATTATATATACTCCGCGGAAAAGCTGTCCACGTACTCCGGCAAGGCGCTGCACGGCAAGAAAAACCACTGCAACCGCTTTGAGGCGGAGAATGACTGGAGCTTTATTCCGCTCAACCGTGAGCTCATTCCGGGCTGTCTGGATATGCTGGACGTCTGGACCGAGGAGAACTCCGAGAGACTCGAGAGCAGCATCTCGCAGGAGCATGACGCAATAATCCGCGCCTTTGCTGCATATGAAACGCTGGGGCTTGAGGGCGGCGTATTGCTGAGCAGCGGCAAGATCATAGGCTTTTCCGTCGGCGAGATGATAAGCCGCGACACCTTCGACGTACATTTTGAGAAGGCGGAGGGCAGCATAAACGGAGCATATCCGATGGTCTGCCGTGAGCTGACGCGCATGATGATGGCAAAGCACCCGGATCTCAAATACATGAATCGGGAGGACGACATGGGGCTTGAGCCGCTGCGATTCTCCAAGCAGTCGTATAAGCCGGAGTATTTATTGAAGAAATACACTGCAATCAGGAAGGACGGGGGCAAGATCTGATGGCGGATTTCAGACTGCGTGAATATCTTCCTGATGATGTCCCGGCGCTCATCTCACTGTGGTGCACCTGCTTTGACGACACTGAGAGCTTTGTGCACGCGTTTTTCTCTGCCCTGCCCAAGATCGGCAGCGGAATTGTCGCCGAGTGCGGCGGTGTCCCCGTCAGTGCGGCATACACGCTCAACGGTCAGGAGCTCGTAAACGGCGATAAGTCGCGCAGAGTGGGATATATATACGGCGTCGCCACTGAGCCGCGCTTTCGCGGGATGGGTATAGGCGGAGCTGTCGTGCGGGAAACGGCACAGCTCTCAAAAAAGCTCGGGGCAGAGATTATCAGCACGCTCCCGGCAGAGGAATCACTCTATCAATGGTATGAAGATCTCATCGGTGTTAAAAAACGGCTCTGTCGCGAGAAAATATGCACGGCAAGCAAGCCCTGCATGGCAGTCTCAAAAATAAGCCCGTCAGAATATGCGGCAAAGCGTGAGATACTGCTGCACGAGAAAGCACATCTGTGCCTCTCCCCCGCTTCGGTTGAGTTTGAGGGGGCGCTGCTTTGGGAATACGGCGGCGGCTTTTTCTCCGTCGGTGACGGCATCGCGGCGGCATATATTGACAGCGAGACTGCATTGATAAGGGAGCTTATAGGCGCAAACGCGTGCGATTATAATAAATACGCTGCATCCGTCGGTGCGGTGCTCGGCGTTTCTAAGGCTGAATTATCTGTTCCGTCTGCGTCAGGCTGCAGCTATATTGCCGCCGATTGTGAACTCCCCGCTGACTGCATCTGGAATCTGAGCTTTGACTGATGCTCAGCGCATGAATTTATGTAAACTTTTTTGGCCATTTAATACTTCTGTAACATTTTTTCGGTTTATTACGAAACATCTTTCAGATATATTAATACCTGCAAGTAACAGTTTTTCATCTTTTTCATTTTGTCCTCAACCATATAAACGGAAAGGAACGGTTCTCCCCGTTCCTTTTTGTTTTTTTCTTTTATATTTTGCGCGCATGTGGTAAGATGAGAACACTTTGAGATTTGTTACGGAGGATCAGTTATGCGTGAACTTAAGCCGGAATGCAAAATCGCCGTGGTACAGGCGACACCGATAATGTTTGACAAGGCAGCATCAGTCGACAAGGCAATAAGACTTATAGAGGAGGCCGCATCGAAGGGAGCAGAGCTTATAGTCTTTCCGGAGCTGTTTGTGCCGGGATATCCTTACGGCATGACCTTCGGCTTCACTGTCGGCAGCAGGAATGCCGACGGGCGGCGCGACTGGCAGGTATATTACGAAAACTCTCTGCTCTTTGACGGTGAGGAAATGCAGCGCATTGCTGACTGCGCCATGAAAAACAAGGTCTACGTCAGTCTCGGATATTCCGAACGCGATGCCGTCAGCGCGACGCTTTATAATTCAAACGTTATGATCGCGCCGGACGGCAAAATTATCAACCACCGCAAAATCAAGCCCACCGGCAGCGAGCGCGTGGTATGGGGTGATGCCGACAAGGATTTCTTCCCGGTTATGGACACTCCCTGGGGACCGATGGGCTGCATGATCTGCTGGGAGAGCTATATGCCGCTTGCGCGCGTGGCACTCTATCAAAAGGGCATAACACTCTATATTTCCGCAAACACCAACGACAACCCGGAGTGGCAGAACACCATCCGCCATATCGCAATAGAGGGGCACTGCTACTTCGTAAATGCAGACCTTATTTTTAAGAAGTCCGACTATCCGGAGACTTAC
The DNA here is from genome assembly GCA_963590455.1 of bacterium. Classification (GTDB taxonomy): domain Bacteria; phylum Bacillota; class Clostridia; order Oscillospirales; family Oscillospiraceae; genus Limivicinus. The sequence continues at coordinate 6,054 of CAVAPH010000123.1, forward strand.
GGCGCCGCAAAAGAGATCGCCGCACTGCCGGAAATCGTCTGCCGCGGCGGCAGCTGCGTCATTGACCCCTACGGTCACGAGGCATCCGAAACCGTCTGGGACAAGGAAGAAATCATATACTCCACACTCGACATGACCAGGGTCTACGCCGCCAGAATGGAATTTGACCCCTGCGGCCACTACTCCCGCCCCGACCTTCTGGAGCTGAGAGTGAAGGAAGGGTAAGGATA
>CAVAPH010000124.1:0-6163 GCA_963590455.1 bacterium
AGAGATAACCGCAGCGCTGAGCGCAAGTATTATCGTGTTGCGTACGGCGCCGAGGGTTTCTGCATCACGGAACAGTTCCTTGTACCAGTTGAGAGAAAAGCCGGTGAATACCGAAAGGCTTTTAGCCTCATTGAATGAAAACACAAGGAGTATGGCAATCGGCGCAAAGAGAAAAATCATAATAAGCGCCGTGTATATCTTAGACATTTTTTTCATGCTGCAGCCTCCCTTCACACGGCAGTGCGCCTGTTGGCGGCACGCTGCATCAGCGCCATGCACACAAGAAGTATCACCATAAGTATAAAGGCGATGGCAGCGGCAAAGTGCAGGTTATTTGCCACATACTGTCCCTCAATGGCGTCGCCTATGAGATAGAACTTGCCATTGCCGAGCTTCTGTGAAATATAGAATGTGGATATAGATGGGATAAGCACCATGTTTATGCCGGATATAACGCCTGGAAGGCTGAGCGGCCATATTACGCGGCGAAGCACACCGGCATTGTTGCAGCCGAGATCACGTGCTGCCTCTATGAGCCTTGTATCCATCTTTGCCATAACAGAGTAAATCGGCAAAATCATGTATGGGAAATAGTCATACACCATGCCGATGACAACAGCCGCCTCCGTGCCGATAATGTGTATCTGACCAAGACCGAGAGCGGACAGTATGCCGTTAAAAATGCCGGTGTCCTGCAAGATAGTCATCCACGCGTAGGTGCGTATGAGAAAGTTCATCCACATGGGAATCATTATCAGTGTTATAAGTATCTTTTGCGTGCGTGCGCCGGCACGTGCAATGATATATGCCATCGGGTACCCGAGCAGCAGACATATTATTGTGGATATAACAGCCAGCTTGAGTGAGCGCAGGAATATTACGATATATGTGTGTACCTCTCCGTTGCCGACATTGGAGCGGGCAGTAAAGAAACGCGTAACGTTTTCAAATGTAAAGTTGAAATTTGAATCGGTAAAGGCGTAGTACGCTACAAAAAACAGCGGCACAATGATAAAGAGCACGGCCCAGATCGAGTACGGCGTGAGGGTCAGCCGCTGTATCAGACGGGTGCGGCGGGCATTGGAGTTTGAATTCATTCTTCTATCTCACTTTCCGCATCGCTCAGCTCGTCAAGCTCATTAGAGAAGGACGAGTAGTCGCCGAACATGCCGGAGTACTCTGATTTCTTCATTATATGTATAGCGTCAGGCTCTATGTAAAGTCCTATGTTCTCATCAACGTCGACAAAATCGGTTGTCTGTATCATCCATTTGAAGCCGTTTATATCCACGATGATCTCATAATGCACACCAAGGAAGGTCACGGATGTGACAACGCCGCGCAGCATGCCCTTTTCAACCGGCACAATGTCTACATCCTCAGGGCGCACAACAACGTCTACCTGCTCACGCGCAGCAAATCCACTGTCAACGCATTCAAACGTGTGTCCGGAGAATGTGACCTTATAGTCAGCCAGCATTACGCCGTCGACTATGTTGCTCTCACCGATGAAGTCCGCCACAAAGGCATTCTGCGGTTCGTTGTATATATCTATCGGCGTGCCGATCTGCTGAATTCGTCCCTCAGACATTACAACGACGGTGTCGGACATGGAGAGTGCCTCTTCCTGGTCGTGCGTGACGAACACGAAGGTTATCCCTGTTGCCTTCTGGATTTTTTTGAGCTCTGCCTGCATATCCTTGCGCAGCTTGAGGTCAAGTGCGGCGAGCGGCTCGTCGAGAAGGAGCACCTTAGGTCTGCTTATAAGTGCACGTGCGATGGCTACGCGCTGCTGCTGGCCGCCGGAAAGACTTGTCACGCTCCTGTTTTCAAAGCCGGTGAGGGCTACCATGGAGAGCATTTCTTTTACCTTCTCTGTTACCTCATCGCGTGCTACCTTTTTCTCGCGCAGAGGGAAGGCGACATTCTCAAACACGTTCAGGTGAGGGAAAAGGGCATAGCGCTGAAAGACCGTGTTGACGTTGCGCTTGTACGGCGGAAGGTCATTTATATTCTCGCCCATAAATATAATGTCGCCGGAGTCCGGAGTTTCAAATCCGCCGATGAGTCGGAGCGTAGTGGTCTTGCCGCAGCCGGACGGACCGAGCAGCGTCAGAAACTCGTTGTCATAGATGTCAAGATTGATATTGTCCAGTACAACCTCACCGTCAAAGGACTTCGTGACATTTTTTAATTCAATGATTTTTTTCATGGCCTCTTCTCCCGAAAACAAAAATGACGTATGCGCAAAGCATACGTCATTGTAATCAAAATCAGTATAGATTTTCCCCTCACGACACGCGAGAAGACACTATCCCAATTGGTTTGAGAGTCTATATAGCAAGAAACTACTTTTACTACTCTTATTGACCATTTCACAAGTTTGTATGCTGTGCAGCACGGTTTATAGTAACCAACTTATAAAATTTGAGCCCTTGAAAACCTTACGTTCCCCGCTCAATCAATAAGGCAACAGAAGTTGCCGCCACATTCCGTGGAAGATCGGCATTCGACCCGGCTGTCCGTGTGGCCTTGGCTGTACAATATGCACAGCGGTCGTTATCTTGCTTTGGATATATTGACTATCCAATTGAGATGACTCATTCTAACAATATTCTGCCTCTATGTCAACAGTAAGTTTGAAAAAATCAAAATTATCCTGAAAAAGTTCCGTTTTTCTGTCAATATCTGACTTCCCGGAGAATTAAACCCTTCGCCGGTGCCGTAGCGCCCGCATTCTCCCTTTTACATGAGCTGATTATCTGCGGAATTTCCTCCGCACTGCGTGCATGAGTTCCGACCTCCAGCAGTGTGCCGACAATTATGCGCACCATGTTGTATAAGAAACCGTTGCCGGTCAGAGTGAAGCGAAGCTCATCTCCGATTTGCTCTATCTTAATAGATTTTACGTTGCGTACAGCAGACTTTTTCATATTCCTGTTTGAACAAAAAGCGGAAAAATCATGCTCTCCTTCTAAGAGCGACACAGACCGGCGCATTGCTTCAACATCCAGCTTGCCGGGAAAACGATACATGTATCTCCGCTCAAAAACGTTCGGCGCATCACTGTTCCATACACGGTATACGTACGTCTTTTCCTTGCAGTTTAATCTTGCATGGAAACGGTCTCCGGCTTTTTCAAGTGAGATTGCACCAATGTCCTCCGGCAGCTCATGCCTCAGCCTGGTAAGAACCAACTCACAGTCGAGAACATTTTTGCAGCTGAATGAGCATACCTGTGCGTTTGCATGCACGCCGGCATCCGTGCGGCCTGATGCTGCCAGCTCAGTCGCCTCGCCGAGAATGGCAGAGAGACATTCCTCAACGCGTGCCTGAATAGTGTTGTCCGTGTTGCCCTGTCTCTGCCAGCCCTTATAACGCGTCCCGTCGTAGCAGAGCGTGAGTTTATAATAATACATGCTCCCACCTCAGACGTATTTTACAGCACTTAAGCAGAAAAAGCAAACATACAAAAGATTCGCGTAATATAAACATCGCACAGGTACACAGTACTTATATTAATTTAATCAGCGTGACAAGAAAAAATACTTGACAGCCGGGCTCCGATGGTGTATATTCTGCAAAGGTAAAAGACTTGACAGGAGGGAGAGCCGTGGAAGAAGGCAGATTGATGCAGAGCATGCTGCTGGATTTTTACGGTGAACTTTTGACTGACAAGCAGCGCGAGTGCTTTGATTTGCACTATAACGAGGATTTGTCACTCACCGAGATTGCGGAGCAGCTCGGGATTTCCAGACAGGCCGTGTGGGACAATATCCGTCGCGCAGAGAGCTCCATGCAGAGCGTTGAAGAGAAGACAGGGCTGATAGAACGCTTTTCTCAGACGCAGCAGGCGCTCGGCAGACTGAATGGGCTGATGGAGCAGCTCTTGACATTGACGGAAGGAACAGCGCATGAAATTGCGGCACAGGCCGTTTCGGAAATAGATGCGCTGGTTAACGAAGCATAGTAGGGCATAGTGTTTTTGGATTGTTTAGTTATATTTGAGGTGCTGCAATGGCGTTTGAAAGCCTGACCGACAAACTTAATGCCGCGTTCAAAAAGCTTCGCGGAAAGGGAAGACTGACCCCGGCGGACGTGAGAGAGGCCATGCGTGAGGTGCGTATTGCACTGCTCGAGGCCGACGTCAGCTACAAGACAGTTAAAGAGTTTACAAAAACCGTCACCGAGCGCGCTACCGGCGCCGATGTGCTTGAGGCTCTGTCTCCGGCACAGATGGTCATAAAGATAGTCAACGAAGAGCTGTGCAAGCTCATGGGCGGAGAAAATCAGAAGCTCAATATAAGCTCCAAGTCGCCCAGCGTAGTTATGCTTGTTGGTCTGCAGGGCGCAGGCAAAACGACAAACGGCGCAAAGCTTGCGGCTTATATGCGCAAACAGGGCAAACGCCCGCTGCTCGCCGCCTGTGATATTTACCGCCCGGCTGCAATAAAGCAGCTGGAAACCGTCGGAGCGCAGCTTAACATTCCGGTCTTCCAGATGGGTCAGACAAACCCCGTTGATATAGCAAAGGCCGCAGTAGAGCATGCAAGCAAGCACGGCAACGATATAGTGTTTCTTGATACCGCAGGCCGTCTCCACATAGACGAGGCACTCATGCAGGAGCTGCAGAATATACGCGATGCAGTGCAGCCGGCTGAAATAATGCTTGTCGTTGACGCGATGACCGGTCAGGATGCGGTAAACGCTGCTACGGCATTTGACGAAGCTCTCGGCGTTACCGGAGTTATGCTCACAAAGCTTGATGGTGATGCAAGAGGCGGTGCAGCACTCTCCATAAGGGCGGCGACCGGCAAGCCGATCAAGTTCATTGGTGTCGGCGAAAAACTCGACATGATTGAGCCGTTCCACCCGGATCGTATGGCTTCACGAATCCTCGGCATGGGTGATATGCTCACGCTGATAGAAAAGGCCGAGCAGAGCTTTGATGAAAAGAAAGCTCTGGAAACGGCGGAAAAGCTTCGCGCAAATCGCTTTACTCTATCTGATTATCTCGACCAGATGGATCAGCTCAAGAATATGGGCGACCTCGGCGATATAGCCGGACTTATCCCGGGTGTGGACGCGAAAGCGCTGCAGGGTGCGAAGATAGACGAAAAGGCCATGGCACACCAGCAGGCTATAATAAAGTCCATGACCAAGGCCGAGCGTGAGAACCCCTCAATGCTCAACTCCAGTCGCAAAAAGCGCATTGCGGCAGGTTCCGGCACATCTGTTGTCGATGTCAACCGTCTGCTCAAGCAGTTTGAGGCGATGCAGCAGATGATGAAGCAGCTCTCCGGCAAGAACATGAAGAAGCTGCAAAAGAAGATGGGCAAAATGCCCGGCGGCATGGGCGGATTTGGCGGTATGGGCGGCTTCGGCGGCAGATTCCCCGGTTTCTAATTACTGTTTACATTACGCATTTGCGTTTTGTAATATATAAAACAAAAAATAACATGGAGGTGAATATAAACATGGTTAAAATCAGACTGCGCAGAATGGGTGCAAAGAAGGCACCTTACTATCGCATAGTTGTTGCAGACTCCCGTTGCCCCCGTGACGGTCGTTTCATCGAAGAGATCGGCGTTTACGATCCCTGTGCTGAAGCTGACAAGATCAAGGTTGATATGGAGCGCGCAAAGTACTGGATCGCAAACGGCGCCCAGCCCACCGATACCGTCCGCGGCCTTCTTAAAAAGGTCGAGGCCTGATAAGGAGCATCAACCGGCATGAAAGAATTATTGACCTACATTGTGCAGAGTCTTGTTGATAACCCGGATCAAGTCTCTGTGACCGAGCGCAAGACTGACAGCGAGACTGTGTATGAAGTGCGCGTCGCTGATGGTGATATGGGCAAGGTCATTGGCCGGCAGGGCAGGATCGTAAAGCAGATCCGTATACTTATGCGGGCCGTTGCTCAGAGAAAGGGCAAAAAAGTATCAGTCGAAATAATGGATTGATCAGTGAAGAAACCGAGGCAAAAGCCCCGGTTTTTTCAGCTGTATACAGGTGGCTTATTAAATCAGTTTATTAGTATAATCAGCAGCAAAATGTCAAAATCGCATTTTGCTGCTTTTCATATTACCGTCGGCGTGGTAAAATAAGTTGTTATTATATTTCCTGAAAATAAGGTGGGCATATGAAAGCAGAACGTCAATTC
>CAVAPH010000125.1:0-6114 GCA_963590455.1 bacterium
TCAAGTCGCCGCCAAACGCAAGTGGTGACGCTGCGAATGAGCAGATAAAAACACTGTATGCCGGCAGGCAACCCCATCGGCATACAGTAAAATTAAATATTTATATCTTTTCTCGCGTCTTCGCGGCTTATTACGCAGTTTCATCCGGCAGCGTGCCTGAGATCAAGACCTTGCCGTTTTTGGTTAAACCGAGAGTTGCAAAGTTTCCATTAAACGGGTCTTGCACAAACACTATTGATTTCACGTTCTTCCAGTCGGTAAAATCCAGCGTGCCGTCGGCTTCGCTGTCGTCGCCTACGCAATATCCGTATACGTTTCCGGCTGCATCAATCGCGGCAATCGCATTATAGTTTGCCTCGACATAAGTCAGATTGCTCCAATCTGCCACCTCCGGATATTGCAGGAAATTGTAGGCAATGCCGCTTTCCAGTGACACTATTTTCCCGTCCTTGATACCGCTGTACTCGTCAATGAGCGCGCTCAGTCCGGTAAAATCATAAGCAAAGTTTTCGCTGAAGGAACTGTTGTCAGAGCCACGTACTACATCGCCGTTAGCCTTAATCGCCGTAAAACTGATCCCCGGCCACTTGCCCTTTATGTCGATAATACCCTTAGCGATGTTCTCGATTGAATAATTTTTATCACCTGTGACATCGCGGCCGTTTTCAAAATCGAACTCGCCGTCCTTCTCCGTGTACAGATACCAATGATCCTCGCTGTATGTCAGGTAGTACCAGACGCCGTTTTCCGTGTACGCGATGGAGTTGAATCCCGCCTCCTCTGCTTTATACACTGCTCCCGTCATCATATCAAGCTGCCGCAGAGTCCCGTCTTTCATCAGCAGCATGCACCCGTAGTCTGTGCCGCCAATTGCATCCTTTGCATCTGCATAGTGGAAATCCAAATAGTCCGGATCGAACTTCTCTTGCGCCTCTTCGCTCCAATACCCATCAATTTTATCGCGCCGCGGGTAAAATGAGTATGATCTCTGATGGGTTTTTATACCCCCGTCTGCCAACAAGCCGAACACCATTCCCGTGCTGTACCCGTACTCTGAGTATAATGCCGTGAGCTTTCCCCAATTGGAGAAATCCAGACTGCCGGTTGAAACCGTCGTGCCGTCATTCTTTATTCCGACTATTGTCCCGTCTGCCAGGACAATACTGTCAATATTGCTCCAGCTCTCAAGATCTTTGCGCATCGAAGATGAATCGCCGTCAAGCTCACCGTAATAGTTGTCGTCAAGGTATTTTGTCTCTACCCAGCCATAATAATACAGCTTTTCTGTATCATCATAACTATTCTCCGGGGCCGCAACACAGCTGTACTTTCCACCCTCTGCTATAACTGCAACGGGTGCGGAATCCTGCAGTTCTGTATATTCTTCGCCGTCAGGTGCTGTATATGTCTTCACAAATTTTCCGTCTGACGCATGAATATATGTCTCAACCACCGTCTCAAGAAGCTCGCTCTCATCCGGCGCTTCAAAGCCGTCGTTCTCCTCCACGGCTGCTTCTTCTACTGCTGCCTCCTCCGGCTCTGCAGCAGGCGATTCAGACTCCGCAGCCGGTGCCTCCGTTGGTTCCACTGCAGGCGCTTCCGTTGGTTCTGCCGTCGCCTCAGTCTGAGAGTCGCCGTCGCGATACTTGGCATATGGGTTATCCGCCCATGCCGCCGTAGTAGAAAGCAGCATCAAGGCAAGCGCAAGGGCTAAAAAACTTTTTATCTTTCGCATAAGCTCATCCTCCCCATAAATCCGACTCGTCCGGCAGTGTGCCTGCAATCAGGACCTTGCCGTCTTTCGTTATACCGAGTGTTGCAAAGGTTTCCATACGCCAGTCGTTCACTAACACTACAGATTTCACGTTTTTCCAGCCGGTAAAATCGGTCTGTCCGCAGTCAGGGGACTCCCCGAACTTACAGCCATATGTGTTTCCGTCAGAGTCTACTGCAGCGAGGGTGCCGCCGCCTATGACAGCATAAACTATATTGCTCCACTCTCCGTATATATTGGGATCTGCTTGTTCTCCAAAATCATCTCCGAAGCTTCCGTCCTGAGTCACTGTGACAAGCTTTCCGTCCTTTATTCCCATCTTCATGTCTACAAGCGCATCCAGGCCGTCAAAATCATAATTAAAAACCTGGTCATCATAATAACACTGGGAATCTGGTGCCATATACCCATACAGGACCACACTGCCGTCGGATTTAAGTGCCGTAAATCCCTCACTGGGATAGTTCGCAGCTATATCCACTACATCTTTAAGAATGTTCTCTATTGCATATGCGTTGTCATCTGTCACGTCTTTGCCGTTGTCAAAATCCAGCTTGCCGTTCTTTTCAGTATAGAGCGTCAGTTTGCCGTCTTCGGATACCTCTACGTAATTCCAAACTCCGTTTTCTGAGAACGCGTACTCTCTTCCAAAGCCTTCACCGGCCTTATATACATATCCGCCCTCATTACCCATTCTTACGGTGCCGTCACTCAGCAATACCATTAAGCCGCCGAAATCATAGCTGCCTATGACTTTTTCAGCATCTGCATATCTCAGATCCCATATATCATCTGCAAATTTTTCGTCGTCATAGCGCTCTCTATTTGGATAAAGGCCTTCATACGTAGGATATATTTTTACGCCGCCATCCTCTTTCAAACCAAATATGGTGCCGGATATATTGCAAATTGATTTAAGCTTGCCCCAATTAGATAAGCTCATAACATCTGCCGTGCTATGTGTAGAAACTGTCGTGCCGTCACTCTTTAATCCGATCAGATCGGTTGCTTTGCTGTTGGAAGAGTAATAGCTGACGGCGCAAATATCTTCGATGCTGCTCCACGTCCCAAGCTCAGTACGAAGAGAAGTCACCTGATTATCCCCGCTGCTGTAATATGCGCTGTCGAGATATTCTGTCTCTATCCAGCCGTAGTAAAGCAAATTCTCTCTGGAATTGTTATAAAAGGCCGTTGCATCAACAACGCAGCTGTAATCTCCGCGCTGCGCAGCAATCACAACCGGTGTGGAATCCAGCAGCTCTTTGTATTCTTCGCCGTCAGGACTCGTGTAAGCCTTTACGGACTCTCCGTCCGGTGCGTGAACATATGTAATCTCGAATTCTTCGAGCAGTTCACTCTCGTCCGGCTCCTCAAATTCTGCGCTCTTGCCGCTGGCTGCTTCTTCTGCAGGCTCTTCCGTCGGCTCCGCAGCCGGTGCCTCCGTTGGGTCCACTGCAGGCGCTTCCGTCGGTTCTGCCGTCGCTTCGGTCTGAGAGTCGCCGTCGCGATACTTGGCATATGGGTTATCCGCCCATGCCGCCGTAGTAGAAAGCAGCATCAAGGCAAGCGCAAGGGCTAAAAAACTTTTTATCTTTCGCATAAGCTCATCCTCCCCATAAATCCGACTCGTCCGGCAGTGTGCCTGCAATCAGGACCTTGCCGTCTTTCGTTATACCGAGTGTTGCAAAGGTTTCCATACGCCAGTCGTTCACTAACACTACAGATTTCACGTTTTTCCAGCCGGTAAAATCGGTCTGTCCGCAGTCAGGGGACTCCCCGAACTTACAGCCATATGTGTTTCCGTCAGAGTCTACTGCAGCGAGGGTGCCGCCGCCTATGACAGCATAAACTATATTGCTCCACTCTCCGTATATATTGGGATCTGCTTGTTCTCCAAAATCATCTCCGAAGCTTCCGTCCTGAGTCACTGTGACAAGCTTTCCGTCCTTTATTCCCATCTTCATGTCTACAAGCTCATCCAGGCCGTCAAAATCATAATTAAAGGCCTGGTCATCATAATAGCACTGGGAATCAGGTGCCATAGACCCATATAGGACCACGCTGCCGTCGGATTTAAGTGCCGTAAATCCCTCATCGGGATATTTCGCGGCTATATCTACTACATCGTTAAGAATGTTCTCTATTGCATATGCGTCGTCATTTGTCACGTCTTTGCCGTTGTCAAAATCCAGCTTGCCGTTCTTTTCTGTGTAGAGCGTCAGTTTACCGCCTTTGGATACCTCTATATAATTCCAAACTCCGTTTTCTGAGAATGCATACTCTTTTCCAAAGCCTTCACCGGCCTTATAGACATATCCGAGCTCATCACTCATTCTTACGGTGCCGTCACTAAGCAATACAATTAAGCCGCCATTATCATAGGCAAATATAATTTTTTCAGCATCTGCATATCTCAGATCCCATATATCGTCTGCATATTTTTCGTCGTAAAACATCAGATCCCATACTTCGTCGTCATAAAACTCTCTATTTGGATAAAAGCCTTCATACGAAGTATATATTTTTACGCCGCCATCCTCTTTCAAACCAAATATGGTGCCAGATATACTGTAAATCGATTCAAGCTTGCCCCAATTAGATAAGCTGATGCCATCTGCCGAGCTATGTGATGAAACTGTCGTACCGTCACTCTTTAATCCGATCAGACCGACTGTATCGCGGTCATAAGAAGAAGACCTGACAGAGTAAATATTTTCGATGTTGCTCCACGTCTCAAGCTCAGTACGAAGAGGAGTCACCTGATTATCCCCATTGCTGTAATAACCGCTGTCGAGATATTCAGTCTCTACCCAACCATAATAAAACAAATTCTCTCTGGAATCGTAATAAAGAGCCCTTGCATCAACAATACAGCTGTAATCTCCGCGCTGCGCAGCAATTATTACCGGGGTGGAATCCAGCAACTCTTTATATACTTCGCCGTCAGGGCTCGTGTAGGTCTGCACGGATTCTCCGTCCGGTGCGTGGACATATGTAATCTCGAATTCTTTGAGCTGCTCACTCTTATCCGGCTCCTCAAATTCTGCGCTCTTGCCGCTGGCTGCTTCTTCTGCGGGTTCTTCCGTCGGATCCGCAGCTGGAGCTTCCGTTGGGGTTACTGCCGGTGTCTCCGTTGGGTCCACTGCAGGCGCTTCCGTTGTTTCTGCCGTCGCTTCGGTCTGAGAGTCGCCGTCGCGATACTTAGCATATGGGTTATCCGCCCATGCCGCCGTAGTAGAAAGCAGCACAAGAACAAGCGCAAGGGCTAAAATGCGCTTAAAAATTTTCATGATTTTCGCTCCTCACTGAAATTTATCAGATAAACTTCCTGTTGCAGTGAGGCATACTCATGCGTTGGAGATTGCCTCGAGATCAAGCCACAGGGCGGGGCGAATGCAAAACTCTTCGGATTCGACAGGGCGTCCGTCATAGTTAATACCGCCTGCAGCATGTATATTGGCAGCTTTGTCCTGCTCTCCGCCCGGTGAACGCAGCCACCAGCGGCCATTGCCGTGGCCGTCAACCTTCGCGCCGATCTTCTTGGCATAATCGGTTACCGGCGTTTTGCGGGAATCATAGGTCGTAAGATATTCCTGTACCTCGTCTATAGACAGCAAAAAGACCTTATCTTCTGTATCGTCACCGCCGTCTGTCTTTTTGTTCTGTCCGGCAGGTGTGCTTATCTCTACCGTGCAAATATAATCATCGGGATCGCCGTAAAATGCTGTCTCAATAAATTCGCCATTGAGCCATTCACGAATTTCACTGTCAGCCCATGTAACATCATCTCCGCTGCTGTCATACGGAAGAGTATCAAGGCAATAATCGCATAAGAGCAGGACTCTGTTGTCGCGTGTGCACTTCAAAACTGTCCAAGGGATTTCCTCAAGGCCGTTGGAAGAATCACCGTCTATCTCATAATATCCGAGATATACCGTGTCTCCCACATCATAATCATACGTTTCCGCAAACGCCATTGGGCACAGCGTAAGGAAAATAGCAAGCATAATTGCAAGCGCGGTAATTTTCTTTTTCATAAGTTCTCCTCCTAGGTATTATTTCTTTCACCGTATTTTACACGCACGCTCATGTTTTATCACCGACGCAGCGCATGTTATGATGTAAGTATACGCTAAGTACGTTTTTTACGCAAGCATAAATGTCAAAAAAGCAGGATTAATGTAATAACTTGCATCCGTAATATGATATTGATCTTATGCATATTGTATAAATCGCATCAGAACGCAAAAAATCCACCCTGACGGGTGGATTTTTTGGAAAAAAACTTATTAATTACTCGTTGATGCCGATAACAACACCGGAACCGACGGTACGGCCGC
>CAVAPH010000126.1:0-6036 GCA_963590455.1 bacterium
TGGTGCCGGTGGTGGGACTCGAACCCACACGATGTCGCCATCGGCGGATTTTGAATCCGCTACGTCTACCATTCCATCACACCGGCATACCTCGGCAATTATATTACATAAACCGCAAAATAGCAAGTGTTTTTATTTGCTGCTTTGCGGTTTTGCAATTATACCGGGTCTGTCAGGCCTGCGCGGATGTTTGCCTTAGAGACTTTCTCTCCGTTTTGATTTGTTATGACAGCTTTTATAACGACAAAACGGAACGTGTCGTTTTTCTCCTTGATAGTGCCGGTTACGTGCAGTGTATCGCCGATATATACAGGATGATTAAAAGAGCTGTCGACCTCATGAAGCAGGCAGTGTTTCCCTGGTAGGTATACGCCTGCCAGCGTTGAGTAGAGCGAGGCCGTGAGCATGCCGTACACAACGCGGCCGGGATGGCCGAGAGAACGCGCATAAGTCTCGTCACAGTGAAGCGGGTTTATATCCCCGGAGATCTTTCGGAAGCTCTCGAGCATCTCCTCGGTTATCACTGCGTCAAACTCCGCTTTCTGGCCGACAGTGAGCTCATCATAGGTATATATTTTAACCTCAGCCATTCAGATGCTCCAATATCTTTTCGGCAATGCCTGCACCGTCAAGCCCGTTTTTGGCTCTGACCTCTTTCTGACTACCGTAGCCCTTCGCAAAACGGTTGTCGAGACCGATGCGTACGAGCTTTGTGCTGCTGCCGTTAGTTGCGAGAACCTCCGCCACGGCACCGCCGAGACCGCCGTATATGCTGTGCTCCTCAACTGTGAAAATCACGTCATACTTCTGTGCTGCATTGAGAATGGCCTCTTCGTCAATAGGCTTGATGGAATACATGTCTACAATGCTTATATCTGCACCGCGGCTCTGCAGTATGCTGCGGCACTCCATAACCTCGGAGAGAATGCTGCCGGTGCACAATACCGCCGTCGCATCACCGGAGGCAAGAAGCGTGCTTTTGCCAAACTCGACGGTATGATCATCACCGAAATACTCAGTTTCGCCGCCCATGCCGAGTCTTATATAGACAGGGCCTTTATGCTCATAGGCTGCTCTAACGCAGGCGGCAGCTTCTATCGGAGTTGCCGGAGATAAAATTGTGAGATTCGGGATTGCGCGGAGGGCGGCCAGATCCTCGGTTGTATGGTGAGAAGGCCCGAGAGTGCGCCACGATGTGCCGCTGCCCATGCCGACAATTTTTACGTTCTGATTCTGATAGCAGACATCGTTGCGTATAAACTCATGTCCGCGAAAAGCCAGGAATGCACCGGATGTATAGACGAACGGAATTTTTCCGCACATGGCCATACCCGCAGCGATACCGAGCTTGTTCTGCTCGGATATACCGAAGTTATAGCACTGTGTGGGCATATCGCGCGCCATCATTTCGTCGTAGTCCGTGCCGCTGTCTGAGAGAAGAGAGACCACTCTGCTATCCTGCTGCATAAGAGCGTACAGTGCGCTTATATAGGCTTTTTGCATTCTTCCAGCTCCTCCTCGGTAATATTCAGCTCACGCATAAACACCTTCAGCTCGCGTCTGTTCGGCATTCTCCAATGCCAGGCGGGATTGTTCTCCATGAGTGAGAGTCCCTTACCTTTGACGGTCTCCGCTATTATCACGTGCGGCTTGCCGTTTGCCTGCAGTGATGCAACAGCATTGACGATGGCATCGACATCGTGCCCGTCCGTGCGCACACAGTCCCAGCCGAATGCCTCGAAGCGCTGCTGCCAGTCGCTAATACCCATAACGTGTTCAAGCGTATTCATTTTCTGGATGCGGTTGTTATCAAGAATAACCACAAGGTTATCAAGTCCGTATTTGGCAGCTGACATTACAGCCTCCCAAACGGAACCCTCCTCACATTCGCCGTCACCGAGAAGGACGAAGGCACGCTGCGTCGTACCGTCGGCCTTAAATGCCAGTGCCATGCCGGTGCCCAGTGAAAGCCCGTGTCCGAGTGAGCCTGTGGAGGCCTCTATCCCCAAAGGAATACAGATACTCGGCTCTCCGCCAAGCTCAGTGTCAGGAGTAGAGAACGAGTGCAGCTTTTCCTCGTCAAAATACCCTGCTTTGCAGAGAACAGTATAAAGCGCAAGGCTGCCATGTCCTTTACTGAGGATGAACCTGTCCCTCTCTTCCCAATCAGGATGCTTGGGATCATGGCGCATTGCACCGCCGCAGTAGAGCGCATATATAATCTCTACACAGGAAAAAGCGGATGCCAGGTGTGCCATGCCGCCGCGATAGGCGGTGAGGAAAATCTCTTTTCTAAGCCACGCAAGGTCATTTTCATATTTCGACATTGGTGCATCAGCTCCTTTTCAGAAACATATCGTAGTCAACAGTCTCCCCGCCGACAATGGAATCTATCGCCGAGACATTGGCATTGTCGAGCGTGAAGCTGAAAACATCAAGATTGCTGCGCATTCTCACGGGATTAACCGTCTTTGTTACGGGATTTGCACCTTTTTGCAGACACCAGTGCAGGACAATCTGCGCCGCGGTTTTGCCGGTTTTCTCTGCTATCGCCAGCAATACGGGATTTTGCAGCAGAGTTCCGTGACCGAGTGCACTCCACGCCTCAAGCTCTATCCCGCTGGACTTGCAGTACTCGAAAGTATCTTTCTGTAAAAGTCCGGGATGAAACTCAATCTGATTGACCTCCGGCGCAATGCCGGTGTCATCGGTCAAAGCCTGAAGCTCGACGGGAGTGAAGTTGCACACGCCGATGTGCTGCACAAGCCCATCTTTTTTCAGCTCAGAAAGTGCACCCCAGGTCTCGTTGTTTATGTCGCGCCAGTTTGCATCAGTCGCAGCGGTTGCCGGCCAATGTATCAGGTATTGATCAAAATAATCAAGCCTGAGATTTCGCAGTGACTTTTTACACGCCTTTATTGCCGCATCATGGCTGCGCTTTGATGTCCAGAGCTTCCCGGAAACAAAGAGGTTCTCACGAGCCGCGCCGCAATCTGCAATCGCGTCACCGACGACGGCTTCATTGGCATACGCCGCCGCTGTATCAATATGTGTAAAGCCCGCCTCAACCGCATCACGAATAATTCGCAGCGTATCATCCGGCGGCAGCTGCCATGTTCCGAAGCTTATGTATTTATTCATCGTTATCTCCGTCTATCATTGTGCCGTCGTCCAGATTAAGACTCCCGTCCTTTATGGCCGCAGCTGTTTCGTTCCATGCAATGCAGCCTTCTGCCCAGCTGCTCTCGGTCTTTTCAGAATGCATTGGGGTGATATCGTAATTTTCATTTACATATTCGGTCAAAAACTGGGTATACTTCTCTGCACCGTATATATTCAAATGACTTTGATTCCAGAAATCCTTCGCGCCGTCAATTCCCATCGCACTCAGGTAATCGTTGGCATCAAGGAAACCGTAACCTCTGTTTTCAATCACGGACGCGAGATAATTATACTCCTCTTTTTGATCTGTGGTTTCTTTTGACGGTGCTACAACAAAAAGCGCTTTTATATTTTTCTCGTCAAGATAATCCAGCAGATCAGTGAGATCCGCAAGCGCATCAGCATTGGTCTCACGCATTGTTTTTATATCTGAATTATCTGTAAGTTCCAGCTCTTTGTTCTCTTTGACTCCGTAGAATCCCTTTGAATAGTTATATTGACGTTCATCAGCATCCGGCGCAAAAAATGAACGATCAAGCTGATTCCAAAACCCGTGGAAACGCTCAACATCAAAAAGCATGGAACCAATTGTTTCCTCTCCGCCGGTCCATTCTCCGGCTGCTGAAACCTGCTTGTATATGTCATAGCATTTCAGTGCAGCAGTCAATCTGTTGGTAGAGTATGCCTTGAGTGAATTTATAAAAGTGATCCCTGAAGTCACGCATCCGGACAACTCGGAATACGTATAGACAAACGGGCGTGCGTCTATAATAAGAAACTTGGGGTTCTGGTAAGCCAACACTTCTTTTACAAGCGGCATATACGCAAATGACATAAAGCTGCTCGTACCAAGAGCGTAAGAAGTGCAGCCCGAGTTTTCCCATGAAGTATAAGGCACCCACGACATATAACAGGCGCTGCCGCCAATATATACAAGGTCAAGAGAATCCCGCTCTTCCGAGTAAAAACCGCGGAAATTTTTCCATTGATAGTTCTTAGGCGAAAGCGTATCAGAAACCATCGGGAACAGGATCACGAATATAAGTACAAAGCAGATGATTCTAATTATGTTTTTAAGTTTTCCGTACATGCCCTTATCCCCTGTATATAAAATCTACAGCATTATAGCCTGGGCCGTATACACCAAAGATTATTATAGCAAAAATGCCTCCAAGCAGCACAAGCCATTTGAAGACAAGTCCCTGTTTTTCAAATGTCTCTCTGATTTTTATGCCCTTCTCCTGCATTACACTGATGACAAGCACAATGATAAACGATATAAGGACAACGACGAAATCATCAAGCGTTAAGCCAAGCTGATACATTGATCTGTCAAACAGTGCGTACCAGTTTCCCTCAAGAAGTGTGTTTTTCAACCTCCAAAAGCCCTGACTTACCGATTCTGCATTAAAGAACGTCCATGTCACGCACATCAGAAACAACGTGCGCAGAGATGCAAAGAGCTTGTAGCTGAATCTGCTCTTGTCAACGTGCAGCAGGCTGCCAAGCTTATCAAACAGAGGCTGGCAAAGCTGGCCGCCGACTATGAAGAACCAGAGAAGTATTCCGCAGGCAAACAGATGCTTGAGTGTTCCGCCGTGCCAGAAGCCTATTACAAGCCAGAGTATGAGCATGCCGACATACGTAGGCACCTTCTTGCCCTGCTTTTTCCCGAAAAGCTTCTTGCATTTGTCTCCGAGCGCTATAAGCGCCCTGCTCTTAAGGAGGGGATACATTACATAGTCCTTCGCCCACTGGCCGAGTGTTATGTGCCATCTGCGCCAGAATTCAGACAGGCTCTGCGAGAAAAACGGCCTCTGAAAGTTCTCGGACATAGTAATCTGAAACATTTCAGACACGCCCAGCATTATATCCATGCAGCCGGAAAAATCGGAATAAATCTGAAACGCATACAGCACAGCAGCCACAGGGAAAAATACGCCGCGATATTCGTTAAATTGCGAATTAAATACTGCAGTTGTGAAAATCGCGATTCTGTTTGATATGACAAGCTTCTTGAATAGGCCGTAGAGCATACGGTATGCGCCGAATTTAAACTTGTCATAGTCAAACCTGTGTGCCGCAAACACACTCTCACGCAGATCGGAATAGCGTGTGACAGGGCCGCAGATGAGTGCAGGAAACCAGATTATCAGCAGCGCGAGCTTTAACGGATTGCGCTCGACTGTGCAGGCCTTCCAGTTCACATCAAGCATATAGCCGATTGCAGAGAGCGAGAAGTAGCTGATGCCGACAGGCGCAATCCAGGTGCACTGCCATACCGGAAGTCCGATCGCCGTGAGCAGGCCGCCTGCCCATTCTGAGACGTTATTCCAGTACTTCAATGCGCACAGAACAAGCACCACGATAACTATCGACACTGCAGTAAAGGCGTTTCTCTTTTTCGCGTCCTCAGTCTTAGCGGTCAGAACCGTGCCGAGATAAACGGCAGCAATATCTACACCAAGAAAAACAAACGCAGCAATCCCGGAGCTAAAAAGTACAAATGCAACGCTGCAAAGCAGAAGCACTGCCCATTGGCAGCACTTCGGCAAAAGATAATACAGCAGCAGCACCGCTATTATGAAAGCATAAAAAGCTAACGACGTGATTGTAAACATGTCGGCTTACTTGGCGCGTTCCAGAATTATATCTACCATTTCACCGACGTTTTTCATGCCGGTAACTTCCGCCATTGTAAATTTAATGCCGAAACGGCGTTCTACCGCAACAACGAGGTTTATATGCTCAAGACTGTCCCAATCCTCTATGTCATCAGCCGTGGTGGAGTCCGTCACATGTATTGTATCGTCGTCAAACTCGTCCTGAAAGACCTCATCCAATGCTTCATAAACTTCTTCTCTGCTCATTTTT
>CAVAPH010000127.1:0-6010 GCA_963590455.1 bacterium
TCAGTCATAAGCGCATCTAAATTATCCTCGGTGACAAGGTAATCATCGTTTGCCATGTATTCTAATAAGAGCGAGGAGATATCCGAGCTGTAGTGAAGCTGATCCCTGTAATAGTCGAGATTACTGACCGTGTCAAAATCGTTGGTGAACATGAAAATCCGGATATTAGGGTATTCCAGCATCATTTCTGCCGCAAGCGCTATCGCTTCAAGGCGCATTTCAAGCTCACCTGCAGCGCTCACCTCGTCCCAGTATGCGATACTCACAGGCGGAAAATAATATAAAAATGTCGTTTCCGGATGCGCGGCAGCGAGTGCGGTGACGTTCTGTGTGATATTTGCCGCAGCCGTTTCTCTCTCGGCATCCGTAAGCGCACGCTGAGTGTCCATGCGTCCGATTATTTGATATTTGCCGAGCACGACATCAGCACCGCCCTCGGTTTCCCATGAAGCATATTCGTCAAACGACGTTGTCTCATTGCCCTCTGCCGTATACTCAAGTACGTTGAGAGCCTTGAGAATCATCTCTTTATTCAGGACATAGCTGACATCGTTAAAAATATTGTCATCGTAGAGATAATCCGGGATATCATAGCCGGGCGTATATTCATCCTTGTCATAACACAGACAGTGAAGATCCAGTGCACGGATAACATATTTAATACCGTTGTTATAATCAAATGCACGGGCGAGCTCGTCGTTGACCTCTTTATAATATGCACCGGCAATGGGCACCTTTACAAAGTTTGCATTGAAAAGTCTGTCTGCCTCGGAGGTCTTGAAATTTTCCGTCATGGAATTTCCCGCAATGACGGCATCATACTCAAAATGCCGCAATATGCCGTCATTTATATAGCGCTCATCCTCCAGCGGATAGGCAAGGCCATCGAGCGGCGCGTGATAGTGAAACAGCGGGTCTACACCGGCGACCAACGCGATAATCAGCGCAAGCACTATAAGCGCAGCAACTAGCGTAATGGTAACCCATTTACCGAAGCCGCCGTTCCCTTTCTCAGTCATTTCCTCTCTCCAGACACTTATGCAAGTATTATATCGCAGATCCTGTCGACGTCCTCGATCTCAAGGCCGGCAAACATCGGCAATGTGAGCACGCAGTCAGCGGCGTGCTTGGCAACAGGGGTAAGTGCGGAGTCAAACCCCGGGCGGCCGGCGTAGCATGCGAAGTCGTTGGTCAGCGGGTAGAAATATTTGCGCGCAATAATATTCTCCTCGGCCAGGCGTGCAAAGACCTCATCACGGTTGAGCTTGTAGCCGTCGAAGACCACGGGATAATAGGCATAGTTTGACTCAACGCCCTCCTGCTTCCTGCGCAGATATATCCCGGGGATGCCGGAGAGCCGTTCATCGTAGTGCTCCGCGGCGGTGCGGCGCTTTGCAATCTCACCGTCAAGATGACGCAGGTTGCATATACCCATAGCAGCGCAGAATTCGTTCATTTTTGCGTTGCCGCCGACAAAGGGAACGGACTCGGCAGAGTGTATGCCGAAGTTTTTCAGGTCTTTAAGACGCTGCACAAGCGCGTCGTCGCGGCAGCATACGGCGCCGCCCTCTATCGTGTGAAAAACCTTTGTGGCGTGGAAGGAGAACATGGACGCATCGCCGAAGCATGCCGCACTCACTCCATCCTTTTTTACGCCGAAGGCATGGGCTGCATCGTAGATTACGCGCAGACCGTGTGCTTTGGCTATCTCGTCTATGCGTTTGGTGTCGCAGAGACTGCCGTAGACATGTACGGGGAGTATTGCCGAGGTCTTGTCGGTGATAAGAGACTCGAGCTTTTCGGCGTCGATGGTGTAATCCTCCGGCTTTATGTCACAGAACACCGGGGTGCAGCCGCAGCGAACTATGGCGTGAGTTGTAGAGGCAAATGTGAAAGGCGTTGTGATAATCTCACCGGTGAGCCCGAGCGCCTCTATCATATTCTCAAGTGCAAGGTGTCCGTTGGTGAAGAGCGTGACATGCTCAATGCCCAGATATTTTTCGAGCTCTGCCTGCAGCGTCTGGTGCTTTACACCCATGTTCGTCAGCCAGTGGCTGTCCCATATGTCGCGAATTTCATCGCAGAATTCGTCAAAATCCGGCATAGATGAACGGGTTACGTTTATCTGCTTGTTTTCTGCCATTGTAAAAGCTCCTTTCCGGCGCGCTTATGCGTGCCAGTCCAAAAGACTCTCCACCATATCCAGATCAAACACCGGCACGCCGCATTTGTCGCGTACGGCTTTTCTCTCGGCGAAGGAGTCGTCTATAAATATCGAGTCAGGGCGGATATAGGGGGGCTTGTCCTCACCCTGCTCAAGATGGATTATCTCACTGAAAAGCTGCGGAGATATTGCGTATCGGTCAAGGCTCTGCGCAATGTCGGCAGCGTGCTTTGTCAGAAGTATGATGTCCTTGCCGGCGTTTCGCGCCTGATAGAGAAACATCATCAGCATGCTGTTTACTTTGCCGCGCACGGTCATCGTATCGTCAAAGTCAACGTAAACGTGAGAATAGCTTATGCTCGTATCAAAACGGTTAATAAATGCGCGGTCGAGAAGCTCCGCATTGCCGTTATTTATGATATCAACGTCGTAGCCCCACATATTATACAGCGTCAGCAGCGGCATATTCACGCCCAGATTTCTCGACACGCACATCGTGCCTGCAATGCGGGGTGCGATCTCCATAAGCCGGTATTCGCCCGCGTAGTTTTTCTTGAGCTGGAAGAACCATGCGCCGTTGAAATCAAATCGCCGGTTTATATCCTCGGCAATCGCGCGTATGCCGTCGTCTGCATCAAAGCGCTCGGAGCGGACGGATATTCCTGCGCGAATACGCGCCCTCGAGCGCGGCCCGACAAAGCGCAGCGCACCGTGTCTGTCTGTAAAGCAGTCTACCGTGAACTCTTCACCGGGGAGATACTCACACACGGCGTACTCCACACCGTCCGCGAGTGCCTCGTCGAGATGCGCACGGTCATCTATGCGCCGGGCACCGACTGCGCCCTGACCGACAGAGGGCTTTATAAACACAGGGTATTCCGGAATGCTGTCGGCATCGGCATAGCTGCGGGGCAGATAGTCCGCACCCACGAGATATTCATAGGTCTTGTTCTTTGAGCGGCAGATCTCCACCGTTTCAAGTGCGGAGGTGACGACCGCCGCGTGGAGCATCGGCTGCGCCCTCGTGAGAGACAGCAGTGCAGAGTCATGCGCCGGGTAGATATAATCTATATCCTCACGGTCGATTATCTCGTTTAAGCTGTCGATGAGTGCGGGGTCGTCAGCAAAAGGCAGATCCTCATAGCAGCGCTCGTATACAAATTCCGCATGGCACTTCACGCCTGTTGCGCCGAAGAGCTTTACAAACTTGCTGTATTTGAGCGCATCGTGTATCTCCAGCGCGATTTCCGTCCCCGCCGGAAACACAAGTACGTTTTTAACATTGCTCATGCCTTTTCCTCCCCGCTGCGGTGCAGCAGCTTTTTTGCGATGTTGAGTATATAGCTGAAGCTGTCCAGCTTGAATATCACGGAGCCCGCCACGTATATTATAACTCCCGCGATGACCTGCACGAGCAGTGTCACCCAGTCGCTCCAGCCAAGCAGCGTGATCGGAAAAACGAGTACGCCCATCAGGCAGGAAAGACCGATTGCAGGCAGCATGTCACGCAGCTGATGACCATAGTTATAGTCAAGCAGCTTCGCATTTGGCCAGGCGTTTATAAGCTGAGCCATAACGCTCGTAAAGAGAAGGCTGAGCGCCATGACGTACACTCCGTACGGCAGCGTTATGAGCAATATAATCACGCCGAAGACTTTTTTAATAATCTCCAGCTTCAAAAACAGGTCGCTTCTGCCCATGGCCTTGATCGCGTTAAGATTGGCCGTATGCAGCGGATAGAAGGCATAGCTGAAGCAGAATATGCGCAGGTATGGCACGCACGGCAGCCATTTTTCCGTCAGCAGCAGCCTTATAAGCGGTTCGGCGCAGACGGCGAGCCCCATCATTACGGGCATCATGACATAGGTGCTTATGCGTATTGCGCGGCGCGTCATGCTGCGAACCTGCTCCTTGTGATCCTGCTCGGCGGAGAGCACGGGCAGCAGCACGCTGTCGATAGAAGCGTTTATATTTTCCACAAGGAGATTTGGGTAGGTCATGCCGCGGTTATAATAGGCGAGATCCGTGTCCGTATAAAATACGGCGATCATAATCTCACGCAGCTTGTTGTAAACCGTGTCCAGAAGTCCGGAGGCAAGCAGCTTCCAGCCATAAGACAAAAGGCCCTTCAGCCGCTCAAACGAGAACATCAGCTTCGGCCGCCAGCCGACGGTCAGCCAGAGTATGGCGGTGTTTGCCGTCACGTTTGTCAGCTGCTGCGCCACGAGCGCCCATACACCAAAGCCGTTGAGAACCATCACGATTCCGACAATCGCCGAGAGCAGTGTACCACCGAGGGTTGCAAAGAAGAAGCGCTTGAATTGCAAAGTTTTTGAGACATAGGCCTGTTGAACATTCTTCACGCCCGCGACCACTACGGTCAGACCCAGCACGCGGACTATGGCGGTCAGCTGTGCGTCATCATAGAAGCGTGCGATGGCAGGAGCGCAGAAGAACAATCCGGTGTAGAGCACAAGGCAGAACGCCACGTTGAAATAGAACACCGAGGAGAAATCCAGATCATCCGGGTTCTTCTTTTGTATAAGCGAGTTTGCCATGCCGCTGTCGACAAAGACGAGAAGTATCGAGGTGATGATCGTGACCTTTGCGACTGTGCCGAACACCGCCGGGTCGAGTATACGCGCAAGCACGATCTGCACAACCAGTGACACCAGCTGTGAACCGAAGCGCTCCATAAAGCGCCATATGAGATTGGAAACTACCTTTTGCCTGTTGTCCATTAAATTAAAAATCCTCATATCCGCGGCGCTTGCGGTAGGCGCGATGCAGCGCCGGGAAGAGCCGTTTGAGTGTGATAATAAGCCGGTATTTTAAAGGCTTGCTGCGGTATATTTTATCATAGGGCGGCTTGACAAGCTCGTCAACCTTGCCCTCGATATATAAAAGCTCATATTCGCGATCGAGCATAACGGCCTTTGTTGCCTCAATCTGCTGCGCATCGAGATGACTCATGAGCACCTTCATCATCTCGAGCTCGCCCACGATGAACTCTTTTAATTTTGCATAATGCGCCCCGAGCTTTGCGCTCCATGCGGCGGGGTTTGAGTTGATGCGGTAAACGGACATGAGTCTGTCGATAAAACGCACCTTGCCGTTGAGCGTAAGCCACAGCCCGATTGCATAATCCGTGAAGCCGTGCGCCGCCGCTGTATAGTGAAAGTCCGGCGGGTCAATAAGATATTCGCGGCGCGCGAGTATAGAGCTTGTGTGATATGCGTTCGACGCACCCTTTATGACCGTGTAGAAATCTATGTCTCTGTCGCCGAGCCCTTCTTTTATGAGCGGGGCGTCCGGTTGAGTGCCGTCACAGTAGTGCAGCATTGTGTTGTGTACGCAGGCGGTATAATCCGGGTGTGCATCGAGAAAATCGACCTGACGCTGCAGCTTTTCCGGGTCAGACCAGTAATCGTCGCCCTCGCAGAGTGCGAAATACTCGCCGCGCGCGTTCGGGTAGAACACAGTTGCGAAGAGATGCGGCATACCGCCCTGCGAGTAGAGATTTTTCTCCTGCAGAAAGGGGCGGATTATATCCGGGTACATCTCCGCATACTCCCGTATTATTGCGGCTGTCGAGTCATTTGAGCAGTCGTCATTGACCAGCACCTCAAAGGCAAAATCGGTTTTCTGCGAAACAAAGCTCTCAAGCGCATCGCGGATATAATTTTCGTGGTTATATGCCGTGCACAGCACGGACACTTTAATCTCGCCCATTTTCAGCTCCCCGGATATGACATATTAACTGATGTATTATAAACCATCACGTCGCGTATTTCAACAAAAAAGGCAGAAATCAGGGAAATATGAACGGAAACGAAACATGGGGCT
>CAVAPH010000128.1:0-5993 GCA_963590455.1 bacterium
CGATTTGCCGCAATTTTGTTCAAATTTCGCAGAGTTTGCCCCTCTGCGAGGGGGAAGCGCGCAAGGCTTGAATTTGGCGGGGTATCATTAAGCTTCATCGCCCGTGACACCGGGATTTGACGGCGCAGCGCAGAATCCGGAGACCGCCAGCTTTTCCATGTTGCGCCGCTTCATGTCGAGCGATGAGTGGACATATCTGTCAAGCGTGACGGTGGTGCTTGAGTGACCGAGGATCTCCGAAAGAGATTTCAGCTCAAAGCCCGCCTCGACCGCGCGCGTGGCGAATGTGTGGCGCAGCGTGTGAAAATGCACACCCTCGAGAGCGCAGCTGCGGCAGTATTTCTCAATGCGGTACTGCAGCGTCCGCGGCTCCATGTATTTTTCCGTCCCCGTCAGAACAAAAGCGGCCGCACTCTGCGGTTTCATTCTCCTGCAAAGCTCGGCCGTGTAATCTGTCAGCGGAATAATTCTTGTTGAGCTCTCGCTCTTCGGTGCGCCCGTCACGATCCTTGTGCGTGCGCCGCATTGCGCATCGCGGTCCTGCAGCCTCTGCAGCGTGGCGTTTACCAGAACCGTCCTCTCCTCCAGCGAAATGTTCTCCCAGCGCAGCGCACACAGCTCACCTATGCGCATGCCGGTGAACAGCGCCAGAGTAACACCGAAGCTGCACGCGTCCATGTTATCGGCCAGATACGCCGCAAGCCGTCCCTGCTCCTCAGGCGAGAGAACGCGCATTTCCTGCCTGCTGCATCTCGGATAGCTTATTTCAATCTGCGGCAGAGCATCCGGAAGCTGTGCAGACGTGTATTTTAATATCCCCCGCAGCAAAATAAGAATGTCGCGAACGGTTTTTGGTGACAGTCCGGCTCTGTGCTGCAGCCCGTCCGTGAATTCCGCGACGCGCGCACTTGTTATGTCTTCCGGCGCAAGCTCACCGAAGCAGGGCTTTATGTGCTTTTCAAGAATCGTATTATATTTTATATAAGTAGATTCCTTTACGCGGCTCCTTCGCACACGCAGCCACTCATCGCAGTAAAACGCAAATTTGCGCCGTTTATCCGTTTCCGTCGCCGCCGTGCCCATTATAATCGCAGCCTTGAGCTTTGCCGCCTTGTCCTTCGCCTCCCTGTAGCTTTTGCCGTAGCAGTAGCCGTATTTTATTTTCCCCTCGGCATTGCGGCTTTTGACGTACCTCGCCTCCCAGCGCCCGTCCTTACGTTTGAAAATATTCTCGCCTTTTGACATTTGTAAACACTCCTGATGCAAAAATTTGTCTGTCCCGTGGGACTGACGCTATTTTAGCAGGATAATATTACAATTTCTGACTGCTCATCTGACTGCGCAGACGTTCACAACGATAATATGATTTACATAACATCAGAAATTTTCTTCATAAAACCTTAGAAAAAGCAAAAATTTTTCCTAATATATCCCTGTCAAGCCCTTGCATTTAAGTATTTGCTGTGCTATACTTTAACCGAACCTTAAAAGATCCCCCTCGCAGAGGGGCAAACTCTGCGAAATCCACGGAACAGACCGCGGTATTTTTTGCGCAAAAATACCCCGCACGAAATACGTGCGGGGTTTGTCGTTGACTTATGCGGGGATTTGTGGTATATTATCACCAAGGACGGTTCCCCGGGGCTAGCGGGGGAGCGGCCAACTCTACAAGTTTATAGCTTGAAATTGCCGCTTCTTGCTGGGATCAGGGGGCGGCTATTTCTTTAGGTTTGCGCCCAATGTCATAGCCGCAAGTACAAGCATAAATAATGCGATTGTATCTGTTATGCTCATCGGCGTTCCCTCCTTCGGTTTTACCTTGCAGGAGAACCGCCGCCGTCCTTAGCTTATTCATACAATAGCATATATGTACGCAGCATGGCAAGAGAAATTTAGCTCTCTATGCACCGCCACACACGGCAGCACGATTCATGTGCTGCCGTATGTTTATATCTTCACTCCGCTATATCAAAAAGCAGTCTGACTTTGAATAGATCACCGTCTACGGTCAGGGTCATTTCGCCGTTTTGCAGCTTTGTGAGGCTGTTGGCGATGGAGAGGCCGAGGCCGCTGCCTTCGGTGTTGCGGGAGCTGTCGCCGCGCACGAAGCGTTCCATAAGCTCCTCTTCGCTGACGTTGAGCTTTGTCTTTGAGATATTGCGGAAGGTGACGACTGCGCGCGCCTTCGTCCTGCCGTCTGCGGCACTTGCCGGCTCGCGGCTGAGTTCGAGATACACGCGGGTTCCGGGCTGGGAGTATTTGCAGGTGTTGTTCATGAGATTATCGAAGATGCGCCAGAGATGCTGCCTGTCCGCCATTATATACACCGGCTCCTCCGGCTTATTCTCTACAAGCTCAAGCCCTGCCTGCTCAAGCTTCTCCACGTACTCCCCCGCCGTCTGCTCCAGAAGCACGCCGAGCTCACAGCGTTCGGGATTGACGGGGAGATTTCCGGTTGAGGCCTTCGACGCCTCGAGAAGATCGGTGATGAGCTTTTTCAGCCTTGCCGACTGCCGCGCGAGCACCTCGAGATACTCCTGTGCCCTTGGGTTGTCGATCTTTTCCTTCTCGAGAAGATCCACGTAATTTATAATAGAAGTGAGCGGCGTTTTTATGTCGTGGGAGACGTTCGTGATAAGCTCTGTTCTAAATCTCTCGCTCTTCACCTTTCCGGCAATGGCTTTGTTCAATCCGTCGCCGATGCTGTTGAGATCCTCGCCGTGCTCCTTGAGAGGGCCGAGCAGCTTCGTGGTATCCACGCGGTAATCCATGTTGCCCCCGGCGATCTCCTTTCCGGCAGTGATCAGACCCTTCATCGCGGCTAAGACGTATATAACAAGCGCCAGCAGCACAGCGCGTTCAAATACCCAGCCGAGCGTCTTTGCGGCGTTATCTCCGACGCTCGTCATGAAGATAAGCTCGACAAGATATACGCCCAGCACGATAAGCACGGCCCTCGGCACGAGCGGAATGCACCTGAAAATATACGCGATGAGCGAGAAAAGCTTTTTTATAATACGCCAGAACCATGCGGCGATTTTATAGCACAGGCAGCTTTTTATAACGGTTCTCAGCTTGATGTGTACGGCAAAGCTCATGCACCACCACAAGGCGAGCACTACGCAGCCTGCCATAACCACGGCAACGAATGTCAGCTGCACCACGTTCACGGCAACGCCTATTTCCATCATCTTCGCAGATAGCACGAGCGCAGCGCCGCACAGCAGCATAATGCCCAGCGTGAAAATATCAAAGGGTATTCTCTCGGTAAAGCCCTCGATTATCTCCCCGTCCGGCTCACGCCGGCCTGCCGCCGCCATGAGATAGACAAATAAAGCCACGCACAGTATCATCGACAAAACCGAGCATATGAGGAACGCGTATCGCATGGCATATGCCCGGTTAAAAATCTGCACCGGGGTAAATATTGAGCTGGATTCCGGGATATCCTTGAGGACATATCCGGTTATAGAATACGGCGTGCGGGTATAATCAAAGCTTGATGCATCGGCGGCTTCAGTCATGTCTGATGCTTCCGTCTCTACCCCGCTCGCGCCTTTCTCATCCTTATGCAGCGGATCGGCGGCGGCAGCGGCGTCTTCATCGTCCTCATATGACCAGTTGACGGATTTTGACGACCAGACATAGGCGCTGTTTCCGTCATCGCCGCGGTGTATCTCCACGCCGCTCTCCATCGGCGTGCTCTCGTCGTACTCCACGACATAGTCCATTGTCACGCTCGTTGACAGGAGAAAATCTCGGCCGTCAAGCGTGCTGCACACCTCCGTGCCGCTGCTGTCTGTTATTGTGTAGGCAAAGGCCGAGTCGGTCTGGATGTCCTCGGTGCTTCCGTCCGCTGCGAAGTATGCAAGAGTATCCCTCGACTGGCTGTCGCACCAGCCGTAAAAGAGCTCCGCGCGGGCAGTGTCGGCATCATAATCATACGCCCCGTCGATATACAGCACCGCAATGGTGATGACGGACGCAATCAGCAGCCAGGCAAACAGAACGCAGAATATAAAGGCCGCCACACGCGCACCCATACTGTTGAGCAGCTTTTTCACTCCTCGCGCCCCCTCTCTCTCACCTGTTCGAATTTATATCCCTGTCCCCAGACCGCCTTGATATACCGCGGCTCGGCAGGGTTTATCTCAATCTTCTCGCGCAAATGCCTTATGTGCACCGCGACCGTGCTCTCCGCGCCGTAGGGCTCATCCTGCCATACCTTCTGGTATATCTCGCGCGGGGAGAAGACCTGATTTACGTTCTGCATGAGCAGCTTTAATATGTCGTACTCCGTAGGTGTAAGGCTTATCTGCTCCCCGTCGACAGAGACGGTCTTGCATCTGTCGTCAAGGGCAATGCCGCCGAGCTCCAGCACGTCCGGGTTCGTGTTCTTCGCACTGCCGCCGAGCTGAGTATAGCGCCGCAGCTGTGAACGGACGCGCGCTAGCATCTCCACAACGTTGAAGGGCTTTGTAATATAATCATCCGCGCCGACGTTTAGGCCGAGCACCTTGTCCGTATCCTCGCCCTTCGCCGTGAGCAGTATCACAGGGACATTGCTCTCGCGGCGTATCTGCGCAATAGCGCTGATCCCGTCCATCACCGGCATCATAATATCAAGGAGCACGAGATCTATTCCGCCCTCGCGCAGCTTTTCGAGTGCCTCGCGGCCGTTGTACGCCTCGGCTACCTCATAGCCGTCGGACTCAAGATATATTTTTAATGCGGCAACAATGTCTTTGTCGTCATCGCACACGAGTATTCTGTTCATCTCTTACACTCCCTCGAGTATATTCTTCGTATATATACTACAGTATTAAAGCTTAAAAGCCAACCGGGTAAGGTATTAAAATTTGTTTAAGTCCGGGGCTGAAACCGGCATTTTTGCGTGAGTTCATGGAAAATTCAAATTTTTGAAGCTATTCTACCGTGGGTAGAGTCCCATTCTACGTGCTCTCCACATATTAGAGTGCGCAGTATAGTCGTATTCTCGGGAGTAGCTTGCCTATTTTCATACACAATAGTATAGTATGTATAGTTTTATTACTACTTTGCAAAGCGAGGATTATTTTCATGGGTTACATCGTATTCACAGACACCTCTTCCAATCTGCCCTCCGATATGCTGGAGTCGCTCGGCGTGGAGGTTGTCCCGTTTTCATATTTTGTTGACGGTCAGGAGACAAAATGTCTCGACACACGCAGCTTCAACGGAGACGAGTATTACGGCGCGATTAAAAAAGGCGTCCATGTCACGACGGCGCAGGTTCCGCCGCAGAGATATATAGATTACTTCACTCCCGTGCTTGAGCAGGGGCAGGACGTTCTTTTCATCAGTATGTCCTCCGGCATAAGCGGCTCGTGCGACTCGGCACGCATCGCGGCGGAGGAGCTGAAGGAGCGCTTCCCTCTGCGCACTGTAAGAATAATAGACACGCTGGCCGCATCTCTCGGCGAGGGCATCGTTGTTCTCCGTGCGGCAGAGCTTCACAATGCCGGCGTGACACTCAGCCGCGCAACGGAGGAGCTGAACACACTCTCCCGCCGCGTATGCCAGGTGTTCACCGTGGATGACCTTATGCATCTCAGGCGCGGCGGCAGGCTGTCGAACCTGTCGGCTGTCGTTGGTACGGTGCTGCAGATAAAGCCGATTCTCATAGGCAACGAGGAGGGCAAGATCTTCGCCGTGGCAAAGCTGCGCGGCAGAAAACGCTCAATCGAGGCGCTGGCGGAGAGATACGACGAACTCGCCGTGAATCCGGAGGAGCAGATCGTCGGCATCGCGCACGCAGGCTGCAGAGAGGATGCGGACAAGCTGGCAGAGCTTCTGAATAAAAATCACCCGCCGAAGGAGATTCTCATTGTCGACTACGAGCCGATGACCGGTGCGCATGTCGGCCCGGGCGCGCTCGCTCTCTTCTTTGTTGGTAGCGACGATGTCCGCTCCGTCAGATAGTTTTTTCTGCCTACTATTATAATCTACTATTA
>CAVAPH010000129.1:0-5986 GCA_963590455.1 bacterium
ATATGCAGTTATTTCACCTACAGACAAACTGACAAATACGACCATCAGGACACTTAGTGCGAAGCAAGCACCTGCACTTTTGGCATGGCACCCGCCTATGCGCCGTCTTATAAGATAAAACGGCAGGAGAAAAGACAAGATCTCGATAAGAAGGCCGGATATATCAGCCCATAGAAGTACAACTGCTATATACAGCAAGAGACTTATTCTTTTTTCAAGTGCGTATATACACCACTCGTAATTTTCTTCGTCTATCCAGCCACTTTCACAGGAGGCTCTCGCGAGTCTGGCTGCCGCATTATGAATCATATTTCTCACCTGATGCAATGCTATCACATAAAAACGGCTTTGTGTAAAAAGCGTCGCAAGACCCGGTTTTTTGACGTGAAAAAGGGGTAAGCACCGGGGCGCTTGTGTCTCCGGTGCTTACGTCATCAGTTGTAATGTGAACGACAATGTGCGTTCACGTTCGTTGTATTCAAATAAATAGTATGCGGAATGTCTTTCCAACACAGCAATTATATTTTTGATACCGTAGCCGTGCTCGGCTGTGTTCGCCTTGGTAGTAATAATGCGGTTATTCTTTATCTCCACCGGAGAGGCGGTCGGGTTTTCAATACGCAGATACGCGGATTGCTGCTCGACCTTCATATTAAGCCTGATAAAGCGCTCTCTGCTGTCTTCGATTTTTTCACAGGCTTCTATTGCGTTGTCAATCAGATTCGACAGCACGATTATAAGCTCATCGTCAGGCAGTGGAAAATTAGAAAGGTCGTCTAACTGCAGCATAAAATGAATATTGGCTCTTTCTGCTGCGGCAAGCTTCTGGTCCAAAATAATATTGGCTGCGGTTCGATGGGTATTTATCATCGTTGAGCTTGCAGTATCAAAATGCTGTAGTCTTTCGATATAATCTATCATTTCCGAACGTGAGGTCTCGCGCTCGGCAAAGCCGCGCAGAACAATCAGGAGATTTTTGAAGTCATGTGTTTGTTTGCGCTGCTGTTCGTATGCACTTTTCCATGTCTCTACGCTATCGAGTGCGGCTTTCATGCTGCGGCGCAGTATGAGCTGATCTTTTGCTTTTTTCCGCTGCTGTTCAAAATAATTCAGAATAAAAATTGACGATACGTCCAGAAAGAGCAAAACGGCATTGCATATCAGCAGCTCATGGGCGGCAAGCGGATATAAATAGAATATCCGCAGTAGCATGATCGATATGACCATAGTAGTCAAAGGGAAAATCAATACCCGAATCCAGTCCGAGGCCGATGCGGCACCATGTTCAAAGTGGTGCTTTAACCAGATATTAAGAGTCGTTATGCCAAATAACTCAACTATTTTTATGCTGAGCGAGACGAGGTAGTACGAGTCGGGATCATTCAAGGCAGTCGTAATTTTGTCTCCGATGATTAAACCGAGTAGAGAAATCATTGAATTATCGCATATCGTTAAATATGCAAGCCAGAAGAGTACTGGATACAGGCATTTCATGAAACTGACGCGAAAGCTGAAAAGCATCCAGATGATCATCGTTACAGCAACAGTACAGTTTTTTACCCAGAAGTTATCCCCAAAGGAAAATATGACAACGTTATTTACGGATGCAGCGATTATGAAGGACATAATTTCAATCACAATGGGACGCTTGCTCTCAAATAACCCGTTTATTAAAATATACAGCATTGTATACTCAAGAAAAACCAATGCCGTATTAAGCATATTTGCAACCGTAATCGTCATAAGTGCAGCCCCTTCCATTGCAAAAAGGCGGTCTGAATCTCCTTATAGTTGAGTTCGGAAGCCTTAAGTACCTCTCCGTTGCTCATATACACATGATAGTTGTTGATCTTTAATATGTGCGCCATGTTGGCTATAAAGCTCTTTTGCAGCTTTAGAAAGTCCTTATCCTTCAGCTCATCGCCATAGCTTGCCAGTCTGCCGACAGCATGTATTACGTTATATCTTGTTTCTGTGTGGAACAGGACTTCCCGTCCGGCGGTTCCCTCGATATAGAGGATTCTATTTATTGGCAAGGTGATGATCTCACTTTTTGTGCGGATGGAAATCGTCCTTGAAGATTCGGTTAGCTTCTGATGCACGTCACGCATAACACCGCAGAGCTCCGAATCTAAGCGCTGCTTTAGGAGATATCTGAATGCATTCACACGGTATCCTTCCGGAGCATATTCTATGTAAGACGTTACAAAAACGATTATGATTTCCGTGAATTTTGCTCTGAGCTGTTTCGCAACCTCAAGCCCGTTGATTTGCGGCATATCAATGTCCAGAAAAACGACCTGCGTTTTGGATAGGTCTGCTTGCAGAATGGCGGCAGGTGATGTATAAACCGCGATTTCCAGCGGCCAATCTTTTTGAGCGCAGATGCTTTCAATATTCGATTTTAATTCCTGCGCTACCGCAGTGCAGTCATCGCATATTGCTATTTTCATGATGTCACACGCCTTTGAGAGAATTGATAATTTTACCATAGTCCATTTTCCCTCTTTTGTCAAATAATAAAAGTGCATAAACCTGCTTTATTTGCGGCAATGCGAATCATTAACGCAATTATCGGGAACCAATATGCTGATGCCAAGAAAAATTCTGGCTATTACCGCACTGTGAGCAGGTCGTTTTATTTGAAGATATATCCATACGTGGGCAATCCCCTCTGTTTCTCGTCGCAGGTCTGAAATTCGGCTTTAAAATAAAAACCTCCGCATGCTTTTGTGCACACGGAGGTCGAGATAATAATATTAAATTTTAGTCGTTGGTTCTGTCCTTGATCTGAGCCGTGATCTTTGCGATGAACTCATCAACGGGCATTGCGCCGAGATCCACGCCGCCGCGGGTGCGGACGGAAACGGTGCCGTTCTCGCGCTCCTTATCGCCGACGACGAGCATGTACGGCAGCTTCTGCATCTGTGCCTCGCGAATCTTGTAGCCGATCTTCTCATTGCGCAGGTCTGTCTCTACGCGCACGCCGAGTGCGGAGAGCTTCTCCTTGAGTTCGAGAGCATAGTCGTTTGCTCTGTCGGTTATAGGCATGACCATCGCCTGTACCGGAGAGAGCCACACGGGGAATGCGCCGGCATAGTGCTCGGTAATAACGCCGATAAAGCGCTCGATAGAGCCGAAGACAACGCGGTGAATCATGACGGGGCAATGCTTCTCACCGTCTGCACCGGTGTACTCAAGGCCGAAGCGTCCGGGCAGCTGGTAGTCGAGCTGAATGGTGCCGCACTGCCATGTACGGCCGAGAGAGTCCTGAATGTGGAAGTCGAGCTTCGGACCGTAGAATGCGCCGTCGCCGGGGTTGACCTCGTAGGTCTTGCCAATGCTCGTGATAGCGTCTGCAAGGGCTGCGGTAGCGATGTCCCAATCCTCAACGGAGCCGATGTGGTCCTCAGGCATGGTGGACAGCTCGATCTTGTAGGGCAGGCCGAAGAGGGAGTAGACCTCATCGAAAAGCTGTGCTATGCGGATAACCTCGTCCTTAATCTGCTCCTTGGCGAGGAGAATGTGTGCATCATCCTGAGTGAAGCAGCGGACGCGGAACATTCCGTGGAGAGCGCCGGAGAGCTCATGTCTGTGGACAAGACCCAGCTCGCCGTAGCGGAGAGGCAGCTCTTTGTAAGAGTGCGGCTCGAGTGAGTAGACAAGTATGCTGCCCGGGCAGTTCATGGGCTTTATTGCGAAGTCCTCACCGTCGATAACGGTGGTGTACATGTTGTCTTTGTAATGATCCCAGTGACCGGAGGTCTCCCAAAGAGTGCGGCGCATGATCTGCGGGGTGGATATCTCAAGGTAATCCCACTTCTTATGTACCTCACGCCAGTAATCGATAAGCGTGTTTTTCAGAACCATTCCCTTGGGCAGGTAGAACGGGAAGCCGGGTGCCTCATCGCGGAAGGCAAACAGACCCAGCTCACGGCCGAGCTTGCGGTGGTCGCGGCGCTTTGCCTCTTCGATGCGTGCAAGGTACTCGTCCAGTTCTTCCTTCTTGGGGAAGGCAATGCCGTAGATACGCTGCAGCGTCTGACGGTTGCTGTCGCCGCGCCAGTATGCGCTGTTGCAGGCGGTCAGCTTTATGGCGTTGCCCTTGATACGGCCGGTGGAATCAAGATGCGGGCCGGCGCACAGATCGGTGAACTCGCCCTGACGATAAAAGCTGATAACTGCATCCTCGGGCAGATCGTTTATAAGCTCGACCTTATACGGCTCCTCACGCTCCTCCATGAACTTGACAGCCTCTTCACGCGGGAGCTCAAAGCGCTCCAGCTTGAGCTTTTCCTTGCAGATCTTGCGCATCTCGCCCTCAATCTTCTCCATTATCTCCGGGGTAAAGGGGAAGGGGGAATCCATATCGTAATAGAATCCGTTCTCAATTGCGGGGCCTATTGCCAGCTTCACCTCGGGGTACAGGCGTTTGACGGCCTGTGCAAGCACGTGGGAGCAGGTATGCCAATATGTGTGGCGGTATTCGGGGTTTTCAAAGCTGAATTTGTTCTCGTCCATTTTCATATCCTCCGTCCATTAATAATAAACAAAAATAATCAGGTCGCAATTCCAAGCGGAACAAGCAAAAACACCCTCGGCATACTCTCGTATGCCAAGGGTGCGATAAAGCACGGTTCCACCTTGAATTTTAACTCTCTTCGCCTTAACGCGGCGACAGGCGGGAGGGAATTTTCTCTCTCCGGCTCGGGAGCGGTGGCGCTGGAGCTCTTCCCGGGGCAGCTTGCAGCCTTGACTGCCCTCTCTGTGCGGTATTATCTCCGGTCTTCTCCGTCATTGCCTTTAACGAGTGATATATTAGCACCGGAAACGGGCAATGTCAATCGCTTTTCGCGCATTTATGCTGCACAATGTTGACAAAATCGGCAGTTCAATTGCGGCAGATACTCAGACATTAAAACGGAAGTTGGTGACGTCGCCGTCCTGCATGACGTAATCCTTGCCCTCGAGACGGAACAGACCCTTCTCCTTTGCAGCAGGGAAGCTGCCGCAGGCCTTGAGATCTTCAAACGCGACTATCTCTGCGCGAATAAAGCCGCGCTCTATATCAGTGTGAATCTTACCGGCTGCCTTGGGTGCCTTGGTTCCGCGCACGATGGTCCATGCGTGTACATCATCCTCGCCGGCAGTGAGGAAGGAGATATAGCCGAGCAGGTTATAAGACGTACGAATGAGTCTGTCAAGGCCGGTCTCAGTCAGGCCGAGATCCTCCATGAACATTTTGGCCTCGTCTGCATCCATCTCGGAGATGTCCTCCTCGAACTTTGCAGCGACAGGCAGCACTGCCGCGCCCTGCTCATCCGCCAGTGCCTTGAGTGCCTTGAAATTGGCATTCTCCGCATAATTTGCCATGCCGTCCTCATCGAGGTTCGCGACATATATAACCGGCTTTACGGTCATCAGGCCGCCGTCTGCAAGCATATCGGCGTCCTCCTCCGTGAATGTGAAGCTGCGCGCGCCCTGCTCGTTTTCCAGATGTGCCAGCAGTGCCTCGCAGGTCTCGCACTCGTGCTTATATTTCTTATCGCCGCTCTTGGCATTTTTCTTTGCGCGCTCAAGCCTGCGCTCGACGATCTCCATATCAGCAAGGATCATCTCAAGATCGAAGGTCTCCGCATCACGGCGGGCATCGGCCTTTTCAAGAAAGATATCATCATTGTCAAAGCAGCGCACAACATGGACAAGTGCATCGGTCTGACGTATGGCCTGAAAAACCTCATTGCCCTTGCTGCCCTTGCTCACGCCGGCGACATCGACGAACTCTATCGATGCCGGGCTGTACTTCTTGGGGTGATAGTACTCTGCCAGCCAGTCAAGGCGCTCATCCGGCACCTTTGCACTGCCGATGTTCGGTTTTGCGCCCGCATTGGCGTAGGCGCTCGTCTCCGCCTTGGAGCCTGTCAGCGCATTGAAAAGCGTCGTTTTACCGACATTGGGCAGTCCGACGATACCTAATTTCATTTTT
>CAVAPH010000130.1:0-5813 GCA_963590455.1 bacterium
TTTCGTATCATTGGCCAAATTCGAGAGTTGATTTTTGAACATAATGACAAGAGAGGGAACATGGCAGAGGCTCACAGATAATACGTGCGTCTCTGCCCCGATAATGGGAGCATATTTTTACAAATCGTTATCCACCAGTGCCTGTCTTTCTGCACCGTCTGCCATGGCATTTATAAATTCATCTTCAGTAAACGCCCTATAGCCCACACGCATCTCGTAGCTCAGATCCGATTTACCCCAGTAATAGCTTACCATGTCTATTTTTATGTGGGGCACTTTCAGCGTATCATATGGTTTTCTGCAGAAGGTGGAAAAACTGCGGAGATTATTAGTCTCCGCAGTCATGATGGATATTTATAATTTTTTCTTGGTTTTTAATATGCGTTCTTACACGCAACATTCCTGTTATTTTTTTATAGATTGCAGGATCGGCATTTGCCGAGGTCAAATTAAAAATCGAAATACAGGAACTCCGAGATGCCGCTGAGGGACATTACTGACCAGTAGATAAACACAGCCGTCACAATTCCGCGGGCTATACTTGCCTTGGGCTTTATCTCGCCGCTGTTTTTGAAATTGAGAACGATAAAAAGCGAGACAAATAGGAATCCCCACATGCAAGCACTCGATGACAGTTCCTGAATGGTCCCTGGGAGCAGTTCTAGTATATAGCTGGTAACAGGCAGTATAAAGCACTCTGAAAGCGTGCTGCTGATGGATGTACTTGGTGCCGTAAAAAGCTGAATAATAAATTGCTTTGCTGCTCCGAGCGTCGGTGCACGGAAAACAATCAACAGTATATCCATAATCATTATAGTCAACAACCATCGAAAAACGGGATTCAGTTTTTCATACGTCTTATTAAACGCACGTGTCAGACAGCTTAGCACACCATGGCAAATTCCCCATACAATGTATGTCCAGCTCGCACCATGCCATATGCCGCTGACAAGAAACACAACCATGATATTCAGATAAGTTCTTACTACGCCGCGTCTGCTGCCTCCAAGCGGAATGTATACATATGCCCTCAGAAAGCGTGTGAGCGTAAGATGCCAGCGGGCCCAGAAGTCCGGTACGGATAATGCCTTATAAGGAGAATCAAAATTCTGTGGCAGATTAATATTCATCATATAACCGATACCGATTGCCATGTCACAGTAGCCACTGAAGTCGAAGTAGATCTGAAACAGGTATGAGAACGAAACTATCCAGGCTTCCGCTGAAGTCATTGCGGCGATATCATTGTAGCCCCAGTTTACAGCTTTGGACAAGGTGTCTGCCAGCAGGACTTTCTTGAAAAGGCCAAGGGCGAATATATACATGCCATG
The DNA here is from genome assembly GCA_963590455.1 of bacterium. Taxonomy (GTDB): domain Bacteria; phylum Bacillota; class Clostridia; order Oscillospirales; family Oscillospiraceae; genus Limivicinus. Next base: position 1,332 of record CAVAPH010000130.1, read on the forward strand.
GCCAAAATTTTCTGCATTAAAGAGGCGCTTTGAGGCATCGCGAAACTGCGGTATCAACTCGTTGTGCAAAACGATCGGGCCGGCAATGAGTTGCGGAAAGTAACATACGAAAAGCACATATTCATCAAATGAATATCCCTCTGTTTCACCATGGTATGAGTCAACGATATAAGATATCTGCTGGAAAGTGAAAAAACTGATACCCAGAGGAAGTGCAATATAATAAAGTTCAAACGATGTGCCGAAAATGGCATTTATATTCTCCATGAAAAATCTGAAGTATTTATAATAGAATATAATTGCAACATTGACGAGCACTCCCGCAATCATTAACCATTTGCCTGCCTTGTCGGTACGATGTGCAAGAATGAGTTTTGAAAACAGATAATTAAAAATTATACTGCCGCAAATGATAATGAGATATTTGGGAGTATAGTATCCGTAAAACCATAACGACATGACGATGAGGAAGATGTTCCCCAGGCGCATCTTACCGAAGTGTCCTGTTAGATAGTAGCCAATAAGTACTATCGGCAAGAATAGAAGAATGAATATGTACGAGTTGAAAAGCATTAATTATTCCTCCGTATCGTGCAGCGATTCATAATCGTAATTAAGATAAAAATCACGAGTTTCTGCCATTATGGCATCAAAGTTATCTTCGGTGACAAGGTAGTCCCCGTTTGCCATATATTCAAGCATGAGTGAAGATACGTCAGCATTATAATGTACCTGATCTATATAAAAATCAAGATTAGTAATGGTATCGAAATCATTTACAAACATGTACACTTTAATATTGGGATGCTCAAGCATCATGCGAGTAGCAATTTCAATTCCGGACAGGAAAAGCTCAACTCCTCCGAGACTGTCAAGTTCATCCCAATATGCGATGGAACATGGCGGGATAAAGTAAAGGAATGTGGTTTCTGGGTGCGCATCTGCAAGCGAAGTTACATTTTGCTCTATATTCGCAACAGTCATCGAATATTCGTCATCTGTAATGGGACGCTGCTCAGTCGAACGATCATAGACATGATATTTGGTCATTACAATATCCTTGCCGCATTCTGAGGCCCAAGCACTGTAATCATCAAAAGTTGTTGTCTCATTTCCCTCAGCTGTGAATTTCAACACATCCAAATCTTTGAGCATAAATTCTTTGTTGAGAAGATATTCCAGATCATCGTCCAGCTTGTTATTATATAGGTACTCAGGATTATCGTGATCAGCGGCCACTTCGTCTTTCAGTGCAACGATACGGTGGAGGTCCAAGCCGCGCACTACATATTTAAGTTCGCCCGCGTAGTCGAAAGCCCTTATGAGTTCGTCATTTACTTCTTTGAAGTAAGCACCGGCTGTTGGCACCTTGGCAAAGTTTGCATCAAGGAGAGCGTTTGCCTCAGTTGTCTTAAAATTTTCGGTGAGAGAGCTGCCCGCAATAACGGAATCATAATTAAAATGCCGAAGTATACCGTCGTTTATATACCGCTGCTCCTGACGACCTCCCAACGGATATGCAAGAGAGCTGAGCGGGCTGTGATAGTGAAAAACCGGATCGATTATAGCAGTAAGTGCTATAGATGACAGCAGCAATATAATGATTGCTGCCAGCACAATGGCCACCCATTTATTAAAGCTGTTACTGACATTTTTTCTTTTCTCCGTCATTTTTTCTCTCCTTTATTTGATTCAGATCTGTCGCTTGTGCAGTAATCCACGAATTTCAGTTACGTGTTGTCCGAAAATAAGCAGTGAGGAGTAATTAATGTAACACAAACCCGCAGGCATTTAACAATTGGCATCAAAAATCGAAATATAAAAACTCTGAAACGCCACTAAGGGATATAATTGACCATATAAACAGTACCACTGCGCCGAAGCTTCTCATTACGCTGGCTTTGGGTTTTATCTCGCTGCTGTTTTTGAAATTGAGAATAATGAAAAGTGAGATAAACAAGAAAGCCCACATGCAAGCGCTCGACGCTAACTCCTGAGCAGTCTGTGGGAGAAGCTCCAGTGCATAGATAATGTCAGGCAATACATAGCAATCTGTGAGTGCGCTGCTGATAGACATACTCTGTGACGTAAAAGCCTGTATGAAGAACTGCTTTGCAGCTCCTAACGTCGGCGCGCGGAAAATAACCCACAGGAAGTTTACAAGTACCATCGTCAGCATCCAGCGGAACACCGGGTGCAGCTTCTCGTAGCTCTTGTTAAATACGCGCGTCAGGCAGTTGAGTATGCCGTGGAGAAGTCCCCATGCAATAAAGGTCCAGCTTGCACCGTGCCATATGCCGCTGACGAGGAAAACGATCATAATATTCAGATAAGTCCGCGCCGCGCCACATCTGCTGCCGCCGAGCGGGAAATATATGTATGTACGAAGGAAACGCGTGAGCGTCATGTGCCAGCGTGACCAGAAATCAGGGATAGACAGCGCCTTATACGGGGAGTTGAAGTTCTGCGGCAGGTTAATATTCATCATATAGCCTATGCCTATGGCCATATCACAGTAGCCGCTGAAATCAAAAAAGAGCTGGAAAGTATACGAGAAGGAGACAATCCAAGCCTCCGCTGCAGTCAATGACGCAATATCGTTAAAGCCCCATGTGACCGCCTTAGACAACGTATCTGCCAGCAGGACTTTTTTGAAAAGCCCAAGAGCAAATATATACATTCCGTGGCCAAAGTTTTCTGCATTAAAGCGGCGCTTTGAGGGATCGCGAAACTGCGGTATCAGTTCGTTGTGCAAAACGATCGGGCCTGCGATAAGCTGCGGAAAGTAGCAGACGAAGAGTGCGTACTCGTCAAACGAATAGCCTTCGGTCTCACCGTGATAGGAGTCGACAATATAAGATATTTGCTGAAAAGTAAAAAAGCTGATGCCGAGCGGCAGCGCAATGTTATAAAGCTCAAACGTAGTCTTGAAAACGGCGTTTATATTCTCAATAAAAAAGTCGTAGTACTTGAAATAAAAAATAATTGCGACGTTGACGATCACTCCCGCAGCAGTAAGCCATTTGCCTGATTTGTCGTTGCGACGGGCAAGAATGAGCTTTGAAAAAATGTAGTTGAAAATTATACTGCCGCAGATAATAAAGAGATACTTGGGATTATAATACCCGTAGAACCACAGTGACATCCCTATGAGGAAGATGTTCCCCATGCGGAGCTTACCGAATCGCCCGGTGAGATAATAGCCGATAAGCACAACCGGGAAGAAGAGAAGAATGAATATGTATGAATTAAAAAGCATTAATTATTCCTCCGAGTCATGCAGAGCTTCGTAGTCGTAATTGAGATAAAAATCCCGTGCTTCCGTCATAAGCGTATCCCAATTATCCTCGGTGACAAGATAATCCCCGTTCGCCATGTATTCTAATAATAGCGAGGAAATATCTGCATTGTAGTGCGCTTGATCCCTGTAGTAGTTGAGATTGCTGACCGTATCAAAGTCATTGATGAACATATATAACTTGATGTTTGGATATTCCAACATCATTTTTGATATAAGCTCTATTGCCTCAAGGCGAAGTTCAACATAACCGTAACTGTCCATTTCATCCCAATATGAAATGCTGAACGGTGCGAAGAAGTAGATGAACGTGGTTTCCGGATGTGCAGATGGAAGAGATAGGAGGTTTTGCTCCGTACTTGCTTCTACTGTTTTTCGCTCATCGTCAGAAAGAGAGAACTGCTTGTCTGCGCGTTCGTTGATTTGATATTGCCACAGCACAATATTTTTCCCGCATTCAGCGTCCCATGAGGCATATTCATCAAAGGACTCTGTATCATTTCCTTTGGCGGTATATAACAGCACTTTCAGAGAACTGACGAGTATATCTTTGTTAAAGACATAATACACATCATCAAAAACCGTATCATTGTAGAGATAATCCGGTATATCGGCGTCAGAATTATAGGCATCTTTGTCGAAGCACAAACAGTACAGATCGATCGCACGGATGACATACCTAATGCCGTCATTATAGCTAAATGCACGGGAAAGCTGGTCATTCACTTCCTTAAAATAAGCCCCGTCTGCCGGTACCTTTACAAAGTCAGCGTCAAAAAGCAGATCAGCTTCAGATGTTTTGAAATTATCAATCATCGAATTGCCAGCAATTACGGCATCATAGTCAAATTGGCGCAATATACCGTCATTAATATATCTTTGCGTCTTAAGTTCACCCAGCGGATATGCAAGACCATCAAGCGGGGCGTGATAGTGGAAAACCGGATCTATTATGACGGTGAGTGCAGCGGAGAGCAGCAGTAGCACGATAATCGCCGTTAAAACTGCGGCAACCCATTTATTAAATTTTTTGCTGCCGCTGTTCGACATTTATATGCTCCTTTGTAAATTTCAGCTCTCTGTATTGTGCAGAGCTTCATAGTCGTAATTGAGATAAAAATCCCGGGCTTCAGTCATAAGCGCATCTAAATTATCCTCGGTGACAAGGTAATCATCGTTTGCCA
>CAVAPH010000131.1:0-5721 GCA_963590455.1 bacterium
CCTACAACCCCGCCGACTCAACCCTCATAGAACTGACCCTGATCGGCTCAATAGCACAGGAAGCCAATTAATAATAATTTAAATTAGAACACTAACCTCATCTGGTGCCATTCTACGTTGCCGTGAGTTGACTTTTCAGACACGCCTTCGTCTACAAAACCAAACTTACTATAGTAATGGACAAGCTTTTCTTTACAGGTTAGTACGAGCCCTTTCCGGTCTTGAGCTTTTGCATCGTGAATTGCTGCATTTATCAATTCTCCGGCATAACCATGCTTGCGATGAGTTGGAATGGTGTTTACGCCGAAAATCATTTGCCAAGCGCCATTTTCATTGTGAAGTGATGCGTCCTCGTACATTTCGTCCGTTAAATCCGGCTCGTCTGTGACAAAACCGTCGACAAAAGCAACAAGAGCATCACCGTCAAACATCAGCCAGAAGTGATTTCCATAGTGCTCAATCCTACCGAGGAACTCTTCTTTTGTTGCAGCTTCCGCAACCGGAAAGCACTCAGACTCAACGGCTGCAATGCTATCTAAATCTTTCAGAGTGGCGTAACGAATATCCATATTTGGTCCTCCAAAGGTGCTGTTTTTATAACCACGCAGCGATTATATCAGATTGCCGCGATTATTTCCAGCCCATCCGCTTCTCAAACACAAATCCCGCCCTTGACAAAAACATTTGCGTAAATTATAATACTCAACAATGTTGCAATGACGGGCAGGAGTACGCAGGCTGCGGAGCTTTAGAGAGAGGACGGGCGGTGAAAGTCCTTGTGAGGCGCTGCGGAAGGTCGGCCCTGAGCGTGCCGGGTGAAGGCTTTGGCTGGGTAGTCCGGTCGTGTCCCTCGCGTTAAGAGGGGTATGAGTGCCGCATTTTTGCGGAATTCAGGTGGTACCGCGGTATTATTATCGCCCTGAGGCATATTTGGCCTCAGGGCGTTTTCGTTTTGAGGCGGTGTTTAAGGAGAGGAGTTTTATAATGAAAGAGCTTCCGAAGGTGTACGATCCGAAATCAGTCGAAAAGAAAATCTACGATATGTGGATGGAAGGCGGGTATTTCAAGGGCAAGATTGATCCCGAGAAGAAACCGTTCTCTATCGTCATGCCGCCTCCCAATGTAACGGGCCAGCTCCACATGGGCCATGCAATGGACTCCACGCTGCAGGATATTCTTACCCGATACAAGCGCATGCAGGGATACAGTGCGCTGTGGATCCCCGGTGTTGACCATGCCGGTATTGCTACCCAGATAAAGGTTGAAGAGGTTCTGCGCAAGACCGAGGGTAAGACCCGCTATGACCTCGGCCGCGACAAGTTCCTTGAGCGCGTATGGGCGTGGAAGGAGCAGTACGGTGACCGTATAGTCGAGCAGCAGAAGAGCATGGGTGTCAGCTGTGACTGGGATCGCAGCCGCTTCACCATGGACGATGTCTGCGCTAAGGCCGTGCGTGAGACCTTCTGCGAGCTGTACGATAAGGGCCTTATCTACAAAGGCCGCAGAATGATCAACTGGTGCCCGAATTGCCGCACCGCACTTTCTGATGCTGAGGTCGAGTATAAAGATATCCCCGGCAGCTTCTGGTACATCCGTTATCCGATCGAGAATTCCGATGAAGAGTTCATTATCGCCACTACCCGTCCTGAAACCATGCTCGGTGATACTGGTGTTGCTGTAAACCCGCAGGACGAGAAATATCAGCACCTCGTCGGTAAGAATGCAATTCTCCCTCTTGTCGGCCGCAAACTGCCCATCGTGGCTGATGATTATGTTGAGCTGGGCTTCGGTACCGGTGCCGTTAAGATGACACCCTGCCATGACCCCAACGACTATGAGGTCGGCCTCCGCCACAATCTTGAGCAGATTCAGTGCATTGACGAAGACGGCAAGATTATTAACGGCGGTAAGTATGATGGTATGGATCGTTACGAGGCACGTAAGGCCATCGTTGCCGAGCTCGAAGAGCAGGGCTACCTCGTCAAAACCGAGCCGTACAGCCACAATGTCGGCTGCTGCTACCGCTGCGGCAAGGCAGTTGAACCGATGCTCTCTCCGCAGTGGTTCGTAAAGATGGAGCCGCTTGCAAAGAAAGCAATAGACGTTGTGAAGGACGGACGCATAAAGTTCGTGCCGGAGCGTTTCACAAAGACCTATCTTAACTGGATGGAGAACGTGCACGACTGGTGCATCTCCCGCCAGCTCTGGTGGGGTCATCAGATACCTGCATGGTACTGCGATGACTGCGGCCATATCACCGTCTCCCGTCAGGACGCGACCGAGTGTGAGTGCTGCCACAGCAAGAATATTCACCGCGATCAGGACGTTCTGGACACCTGGTTCAGCTCCGCACTCTGGCCGTTCTCCACTATGGGATGGCCTGAGAAGACGCCCGAGCTTGATTACTGGTATCCGACTACAGTTATGGTCACCGGCTATGACATAATATTCTTCTGGGTTGCGAGAATGATTTTCTCCGCAATGGAGCAGATGGATAAGGAACCGTTCCAGACTGTATTTATACACGGCCTTGTGCGCGACAGTCAGGGCCGCAAGATGTCGAAGTCTCTCGGCAACGGCATCGACCCGCTGGAGATCATAGATAAATACGGCGCGGATGCTCTGCGCTTCAACCTTATCACCGGCAACTCTCCCGGAAACGATATGCGTTTCTACATTGAGAAGTGCGAGGCGATGCGCAACTTCTGCAACAAGATCTGGAATGCATCCCGCTTTGTCATGATGAACCTCACCATTGATAAAAACGAGCTGCCTGCCGCTTCGGAGCTTGAAATAGAGGACAAGTGGATTCTCTCCAAGCTCAACGACGTTGTCAAGGAAGTTAACGACAATATGGACAGCTTTGAGCTGGGTGTCGCTGCGTCAAAGATTTACGACTTCATCTGGGACAGCTTCTGTGACTGGTATATTGAGCTGACCAAGCCTCGTCTCAACGGCGATAACGAGGCAGCAAAGATTGTTGCACAGAAGGTTCTCCTCTTTGTTCTCACAGAGATACTCAAGCTCCTGCACCCGTTCATGCCGTTCATCACCGAGGAAATCTGGCAGGCTCTGCCCCATGACGGTGAGGCACTTATGGTTGCCAAATACCCCGAATTCAGCGCAGAGCTCTCATTCCCTGAGGATGAGGAAAACTTCGAAATGGTAATGACTGCAATCAAGGCCGTCCGTGCCCGCCGCAGTGAGATGAATGTGCCGCCCTCCAAGAAGGCGCATCTCATCATTGCCACTGACAAGAAGGCAGCGTTTGAAGCCGGCAGAAGCTATATCTGCAAGCTCGCATTCGCAAGCGAGGTCACTGTCAAGGATGCAAATGCAACCGGCGGCGACGGCAGCGTTTCCGTCGTTACGGATAACGCCCGCATGTTCATGCCGCTGGCAGAGCTTGTCGACCTTGACAAGGAACGTGCACGCATAGAGAAGGAACTCGCCAATGCCATCAAGCAGCTTGACGGGCAGAATGCAAAGCTTGCCAACGAGAAGTTCGTTTCACGTGCCCCGGAAGCAGTTGTCAATGTTGAGCGTGAAAAGAAGGCCAAGCTCGAGGCACTCATTGAAAACCTCAAGCTCAGCCTTGAAAATCTGGGCAAATAAACTAACTTTATAATTAAAACTAAGCGCCGGTTGAAATCCCAATCGGCGCTTAAACTTATGGCTATGACGAGCTTTTACCCAGATATGCTTACAACACATGACCTAAAAACTGCACATAGATTTGCAGGCAGGACCACATCAAAAACAAATTTTAAACTCCGGCTAATTATGTTGCCTTTTTGCTTAACTTGGAGTATAATGTATTGATAAATTCGGATAGTATAGTTTGGACGAAGGAAAAGATCGGGGAAGCTGTTTATGGAAATAATCGGTGTAGCTTTTAACAGGGCAATGAGCTACCTCGGGTCGATGAAACTGGCAGATTTCATTGACATTGTCATTGTTGCCTATATTCTGTATAAATCAATCTGGTTTGTCAGAAAGACAAACTCAATCAATCTTGCAAAGGGCATTGTCCTTATTATCATAGCACTGTGGCTCTCTGAGATATTCGAGCTCACAATGATAAATTATCTGCTGCGCAAGGCAGTGGAGTTGGGCCTGATTGCGGTGCTGATACTTTTTCAGCCGGAGCTTCGACGCCTGCTTGAGCGTGTTGGCAGCACGATCTCAAACGGAAAAGCGAGCAGCAGTACTGTTTTGGAGGAAGCTATCCAGCAAACCGTTGAGGCTTGCACGGACATGTCGAAATCCCGCACCGGCGCTCTCATTATATTTGAGCGCAGCGTAAATCTTACGCATATTATGAGTACGGGTACATTTATTAATTCCGACGTATCGGCTGAACTGTTGAAAAATATATTTTTCAACAAGGCGCCGCTGCATGACGGTGCGGTTATAGTACGTGATGCGAAGATTGCTGCGGCGGGCTGTGTCCTGCCTTTGACGCAGATGATTAATTTGAGCAAAGACTTGGGCATGCGACACCGCGCCGGCATAGGAATGAGTGAGAATTCTGACGCCGTTGTAGTTATAGTCTCCGAGGAGACAGGCGCAGTTTCCGTTGCAATAGACGGTATGCTTAAACGTCATCTTTCACCTGAAAAGCTTGATGAAATTCTTCATAAGGAGCTCGTCAAGACAGAAGAAGAGAGCGGCGGATTCAGATTTTTCGCGAATCTGAAGAAGCGCGCAGGCAAAGTAATTAACTTCGGGGAAAACAATAACGATGAATAAACTTTATGACAGCAAAATATTCTGGATTATCGTGTCCCTGCTCACGTCGCTTGCCATGTGGGTTTATGTAACCAGCATGCAGCAGAATGAATTCAGCAAGACCTTCTATGGCGTCGAAGTGGAGCTTGTCGGCGAAGACTCACTGAGAAATAATAAAAACATGGTCATCACCGATCTCGATACATCCACTGTTACGGTCAAGATTTCCGGGCCGCGCGGAATAGTCGCGTCGCTCAGCACGTCTGACTTGAAGGCATGTGTGGATGTCAGCAAGCTTTCACGCTCTGCATATACAACTCAGCAGTTTTACATCTCATATCCCGAAGGCATAGACACATCTGATCTGGATGATTCGAGCCGGTCACCGAGCACTGTAAGCTTCATGGTCTCGCCTCTTAACACCAAAACGATACAGGTGAGGGGAAGCTTTGACGGATCGCTAGCAGAGGGCTACACAGCGGAAACTCCCGTTTTTGAGCCGTCTACCATAACGGTTTCCGGACCGGAAGCCAATCTCAAGGACGTCTCATACGCATGGGTTACGTTCGGCAAAGAGGATGTTGACAGCACATACACGGTTGAAACAGGCTACACACTTATGAATGATAAGGGTGAGGAATGCTCCACAGTCGGGCTGACCTGCTCAGAGGATGTCGTAACGGCCACACTTCCGCTGCTGCTTGTAAAGGAAGTTCCTTTGACGGTTGACATAATCGAGGGCGCCGGCGCAACAAAGGCAAACACCAAGATTAAAGTTGAGCCGAGCAGTCTTACGCTTGCAGGTGATTCTGCGCTGCTCACAGGTATGAACAAGATCGTTCTCGATACCATTGATCTTTCGGATTTTGAGCGGACATTCAGCGAAACATATACAATCCCGCTTGATAATAACCTCAAGAACTATACGGGTGTAACCGAGGCTAAGGTTACGGTTGAGATAGTCGGACTTGAGACGAGAACCTTCAAAGT
>CAVAPH010000132.1:0-5668 GCA_963590455.1 bacterium
CAGTCCCGTCCCTGCAATAGAGAGCCTTATGTCCGCAATGGGCATGCGCTGATAACGTGCATCGTATTATATAAAGCGAACATGCGAAATCCCGGAGATGCCAATATAAAGCATCTCCGGGATCGTTAATTTATTATATTTTTTACGCCATCTCATTGACCAACGTGCCAATGCCTTCTATTTCGACCCCGACCTTGTCGCCCTTTTTCAGCCACTTGGCTTCGCCGCTGTTCTTTTCAAGCTGAACACCGGCGGGTGTTCCGGTAAATATTAAATCGCCAGGTTCGAGCTTTATGTAGTGCGAAGCGTAACTGAAGACCTTTTTGCAGGAGAAGATCATATCAGTGGTGCTGCCGTCCTGCCGCAGTTCACCATTGACAAAGCTTTTGATTGCTATGCCCTTTGCCGGATCTATTGAATCCGCAGTGGTTATACATGGGCCGCAGGGGCCGAAACCTGGCATTGCCTTGCCGATGAGCCACTGGCTGGTGCGCTTTTGCGGGACACGGCAGCTAAGATCGTTGCCGCAGGTGTAACCGAAGATGTAGTCCCCTGCACTCTCCTCGCTCACGCCCCATGCGCTCTTGCCGATAACGATAACCAGCTCGGCCTCATAGTCGTAGCTGTCCTCCCACTCAGGCAGCTCTATAGGCGCGCCGGTGGGAATAAGAGAGTCCGGAAACTTGGAAAAGAGTATGGGCACTTCAGCTGATTTCAAATCAACCTTCGATGCATGAGAACGGTAATTAAGCCCCACACAAATGAGCTTTCCGGGCTTTTGCACCACATTGAGGTACTCAGGTTTTTCGATCACAGGCAAGGTCTTATTCTCTGCCAGTGTCTCGAGCGCCGTTCTGTCTGCGCCAGCTATTACTTCATCGAGCGTGTTGGCGTATCCCGCTGCGGTTGCGTCGATTACACCTCGCGCCGTCACTATGCCGAGATGCACGCCGTCCGATGCGGCAATATTGCAAAGTTTCATTTTCAGCCCTCCGTATATATATTATAATTCACAATTCAGGTCAGATGTCACAGTGCGGCCGATACAGGCTTTGCACTGCAGCTGAAGCCGTAATCCTTTCTCAGTGCTGCACATGCTGCCTCCGCCTGGTTCTCATCAGTGAAGATACCGAACACGGCAGACCCCGTGCCCGTCATAACTGCGCCCAATGCACCGTTATCGATAAGCGCGCTTTTTATATCCGCCACCGTGCGCATGCGTCGATCATCTACGCCCTCGAACACGTTGAATATTCTGCGGCATATCTGGCTTAGATCGTGCGAATGCAGCGCCTCGACTATTCCCGCAGTGTCCGGATGGTGGTGCGTACGCAGCTGGTCAAGCTTTTTGAACAGCTCAGGCGTCGAGATGGAAAATGACGGCTTGCATATTGCAAAGAAGCAGTCCGGAAACTCCGGCAGATCAGACAGCAGCTCCCCGCGTCCCTTGGCAAGTGCCGTGCCGCCCCGTACGCAAAACGGGACATCAGAACCGACGCTGCCTGAAATATCGACCAATCGCTCGACAGGCAGTGCATTGTCAAAGAGCTTATTCATCGCGCGCAGCACAGCCGCGGCATCCGCAGACCCGCCGCCCATACCGGCGCCGACCGGGATGCGCTTTTTTATATCGATGTCCGCCCCGTGACGTTCATCGCCGATTTCTTTCAAATATCGCAGTGCCGCCTTTACGGCAAGATTTCGTTCGTCGCCGGGGACGAAGCTCAGATTGCTTCTCGCCCTGACGCGGCCGCTGTCGTTTAGAACTATATGAACGTCATCAGCCAGTGAAACCGTCTGCATGACCATTACCATGTTGTGAAAGCCGTCGTCGCGCTTATCCGTAACATCAAGAGAGATGTTCAGCTTGGCGTAGGCCTTTTCTCTTATCTCTTTCATCTGCATCACTCAAAATAATATACTCTCAGCTCATACGGCCTCGTCGTGAAGCCGTTTGCGATGATAAAATTATGCTCATAGTTTGCAAGAATCAGCTTGCCGCTCTCAAGCCTGCGATTTTGCGGCAGTTCAAAACGCACGAGCTCATTTGTGAACGAGCATACAACCAGCAGCTTCTTCCCCTCATATTCGCGCACATATACATATAGATCCTTGCTGTCCGGCATAAGCTCTCTGTAGGTGCCGTAAATTGCGACGGGATTTTCTTTCTTGAATGCAATGAGCTTTTTGTAAAAGTTCAGTATCGAGTCAGGGTCGTTCTCCTCATTCTCGACATTTATGCTGTGATAATTGCCGTTTACGTAGAACCACGGCGTCGCCTTGCTGAATCCGGCGTTTTCCTCATCGCTCCACTGCATGGGCGTACGGGCATTCTCGCGGCTCCTGTTGTGTACGAGCTTGAGTACACTGCTCTTCGGCATAATCTTTCCGGCAATACGCACAGCGTTCATCGTCATGACGTCCTTGTACATATCTATGCGCGGCAGAGCGATGTTCAGCATGCCTATCTCCTGCCCCTGATATATAAACGGCGTCCCGCGCTGCAGCATGTACATCGCTGCAAGCATCTTCCCGCTCTCCTTGCGGTACATCTCACTGCCGTAGCGGCTGATAATGCGCGGATGGTCGTGGTTTTCGATGTACAGTGCGTTCCAGCCCTTGCCCTCCAGCTTCTTCTGCCATGTGGTGAAGGCCTTTTTCATTTTTTTCAGATTAAACGGTATCGGCACAAAGTCCGTCAGAATGCAGTCCGCCTCCATATGCGAAAAGGCTATCATCTCGTCGAGGACCTTGTTTTCGCCCTCTGTGACGTAGCGCAGCGCGATGTCGGCATTCGTCAGCGGGCTTTCGCCGACAACAAAGCAGTCATACCCGTCGAGTACATCCCTCTTAAATTCCGCAAGATACTTATGCACATCTGGACGGTTGGTGTAGTGCTGCATGCCGTTTGCCGCCGGAAGCTTGGGATAGACACTCGGCAGCCCCGGCGTCTTGGATATGTACGTGATGACATCCTCGCGGAATCCGTCCACACCCATGTCGAGCCAGAAGCGCATGATGCTTTTAACCTCTTCACGCACCTTCGGATTGTCCATATTCAGATCCGGCTGCTTCCTCGCGAACAGGTGCAGATAGTATTCGTCTAAGTTGCTGTCATACTCCCATGCGTCACCCTCAAACTGACTTGTCCAGTTGTTCGGAGGCAGGCGCTTCTTGCCGACATAGCGTGCAGGCTGCCAGTAGTAATAGTCATGATAAGGGTTATCCCGGCTCTTGCGGCTCTCTATAAACCATTTGTGCTCATCCGACGTGTGATTCACCACAAGGTCCATAAACACGCGCATACCCTTGTCGTGCGCCGTGTCGAGCACGGTTTTGAATATGTCCAGATTCCCGAAATCCGGGTGTATGTCCTTGTAATCCGAGATATCATAGCCGTAATCGGCATTTGGCGAGGGATAGAGCGGCGAAAACCAGATTGCATCAACACCGAGACTCTTAATATAGTCCAGCTTGCTCAGTACGCCCCAGAGATCGCCGATACCGTCGCCGTTTCCGTCGCAAAAGCTGCGCGGCCATATCTGATAGACGATCATTTCTTTATACCACTGCCTGTCCGCCATAGCTGCTCCCTCCGTAAAATAGCGTACCGCTCCCGAAAATATTAAAAAATATTTCTGCGGCACTTAACTGTATCTCATTGTATCACAGCCGTCAATTTATCTCAACTGCACCTGAGAAGAATTTGTGCAAAAAATATGCCGATTGGCTTCACAAAATCATTGACAAATCGCATATGTTTATGCCATTATATATGTTCGCAAAGCCCCGTGTTCGGGAACAGAATGTGCGGCTTTTACGTCATACTATTAAAACAAAAATAAAAAACAAACATGATAATGAAATACGAATGTTTCTTTTGAAAGGACAACGTAAGATGAAAAAACGTACAGTATCATTGGCTGTAGTTTTGCTGCTGATGCTTGCACTGATATCCGGAACCGCATATGCTGACCAGTATATGAACATCGGTCAGATATCCGCCGGCTCATACTTCAGCACAACGCTCGCCTCGCTTTCGAGTGACTGCACGGCAAGCAGCTATGATCTCCCAAGCGGATGCTCCATCAGAACTTCCGGCGGCATATTATATTTTGAAGGCACGCCCTCTACGCCCGGCTACTACAGCTTTACTATTTCCGTAGACAGCGGCTCCGGCCATGTTGAGAATATAAGCTGCTCTGTCACCATTGTGCCGGCAACGCCTTCGGTTGTCATCTCCAACAGCGTCAGCTGCTATGTCGGGGATCAGGCGATGATTTCCGCAGCGGCCTCCGTTCCTGACGGCGGTTCACTGAGCTATCAGTGGTATTATAACTACAGCGGTTCAGCCTCCGGCGGCACCCCGATTTCCGGTGCGAATGGCCCGGAGTACTATCCGGACACATCGTCCGTCGGCATTACTTATTATTACTGCCAGATTTACAACAGCAACAACGGTCAGGTCTCCTACGCCGTCACGCAGCCGATCTACGTCAACGTCACTGAGGCCGTCGTTCAGAGCATTATGGTGAATACGCTCCCGCAGAAAACGCGCTACACCGTGGGCGATTCTCTTGACACTAACGGCCTGTCCATCACCGTATCCTACGGTAACGGCACCCAGCAGACGATCTACAGCGGATTCCAGTACTCACCGTCGCAGTTCCTCTCCTCCGGTCAGGTGAACGTTGAGCTCACGTACGGCGGCAAAGCCTGCTCTTTCCCCGTAACCGTGCTTTCCCTTGAAGACAGCATAACCGGCATCGGCATGGTAAAGCTCCCGAGCAAGACCGAGTATAATCAAGGCGACTCCCTCGATCCGACCGGCCTTGTATTCCGCGCATATCTCTCTGACGGCACGTATACCGATGTCGACTCCGGCTACACATATTCGCCCAAGGTGTTAAACACTGCAGGCACGCAGCAGATAAAGATCACATATAACGGCAAGAGCTGCACATTCAGCGTCACGGTTAAATCAACACAGAAGACGGAGAACAAGCTTGAGATCTCCTCTTCACCCGGAAAGCTCACCTATAATGTCGGTGACAAGCTCGACACCTCCGGCCTCGTGCTCAAGGTGACGGACTCCACCGGTACTGAGATAGTCCGCTCCGGTTACACCTGTGAGCCGAGTGTTCTCTCCTCTGCCGGCACCCAGACCATCACCGTCAGATACGGCACTCTGACAACGAGCTTCACCGTCACGGTAAATGCCACTGCAACGCCCACTCCGAGCGTATCCCCCTCCGTAAGCCCGTCAGCCGAAGTATCTGCCTCGCCGAGCCCAACAAGCACGACAAAGCACAGCTCTTCCGGCTCCGGCAGCACGGTTCTCATCGTGATAATGATAATTGCCCTGCTGTGCCTGATCGGTCTCGGCATCGTCATGATGATTATGAACGCCGGCGGTGTGGAGCAGTTCAAAAATCAGATGGCGTACAAGATCTATAAGTTCAAGGCCAAATTCCGCGGTAGAAAATAAAACCTGAAATAAATATTCGTTTTGCGGCAGATAAATTTCGTCTGCCGCAAATTTTTTAGTAAAAAGTGTTGACAGACGGGTGCAAAGTATGGTATTATCTCTTGGCTGAATGAGGAAGCGGCCCGTGCGGGTGTAGTTCAATGGTAGAACACCAGCCTTCCAAGCTGGATACGTGGGTTC
>CAVAPH010000133.1:0-5649 GCA_963590455.1 bacterium
CTCTCGGCGTTGTTATCGGTGCGCACACCGGCCCCGGCCTGCTCACGGTGTTCTACATCTGCAACAGCCGCCAGCCGTGATAAATAAAAATATATAATAAAAGCTCCCTCTGAGAGGGAGCTTTTAATATCAGGGCAGGTACAAGATTGCACCTGCCCTGATATAATTATTTTATTCTGAGGCGCTCTCGCTGTCCTCGGTATTGGCAGTATTGGTTGCTGATTTGAGAACGATGTTCATGAGCACGGGGTTGTGGTCAGAATTTTCAAAGCCTTCGTCGAGGGTCTGCACGGATTTCAGCTCCACATTCGGGGAAAGAATGAAACCGTCGATTACGTAGTACTGGGTGTTCTCTGTATCATCGGGGTCGTAGGGCTGATTGAGCAGGCGGCAGCTCGGCGTGCTCAGGTCGTAGGCAAACTGCCATTCATCGCTCGGAAGAATGCTCTCCTCAAGTGTACCCGGCTCCCAGAGATCGGAGTGAGTGTTCGGATAGGCCTCGAGCCCGCCGGGGAAAATTTGATTGAAGTCGCCGCCGGCAATGACATAGTTGCCCTTCTTGTACTCATATTCTATAAACTCACGCAACTGCTGCGTCTGGGCGATTTTACCCTCGCCGTTGTCGTAGGCCTCAAGATGCAGGTTGACAAGCACAAGCTGCTTCGTGCTGTCTTTAATCGGCATGTACGAAACGAGCAGGCAGCGCTTTAAGTTAGCTGCGCTGACGGGCCATTTGAACGGGCAGGGGAGAGATATACGCTCTGCGGTGTCGATATAGAGATCTGTCGTTGTGTAAAGTCCGCTGTTGACGCGGCCGATCGGCGGGATGGGATAGGGGACAAACACGCAGGAATAGTTGAGTGCGTATACGCTCTCACCGGCGGTGAGATAGTCCCTTTCGTCTATACTGTAGGTGCGGCTGGAATTCGAGTCCACCTCCTGCAGCATTATGAGATCCGGGTCATTATCGCGCAGGACCTCTTTTACGCCGAGCATGTATTTCACCACGGTGTCCTGACTTGCGGAACGCACACTGCTTCCGCCGTCCATAAAGAAGTCGGAATCCTCGCCAAGTCCGCAGTAGCCGATATTCCATGTCATAACGGACATTTCATCATCTAATCGGACATAAGCCTTGCTGGCGTCGCGTGTCACTTCAAGCTCCTCCGTGGAGAGAGGAACGTATTCGTTGGCAACGACATAGACAAAAACAAATAAAAGGACTGCAAATACGGCAATTAGTATTCCGCGCAGTATTTTCAGAAATTTCTTCATTGCATCAAACTCCTTTGTCCGAATTGTAACACGGATTTAACGTCTTGCCAAGAGGTTATTGCTGTAATATAATATGCAGGAACTCAAGTTTGATTTACAAATTAACGTAAAATATTATGATTTTTATTAACGGAGGCAGAATATGGCATATGAGGCAATAAAACAGCAGGACAGACAGGTATATGATTCAATGATGCGGGAGCTCTCGAGGCAGCGTGATCATATAGAGCTTATCGCGTCCGAAAACTTCGTCAGTCCCGCGGTTATGCAGGCGATGGGCAGCCATCTCACCAATAAATATGCCGAAGGCTATCCTCATGCGAGATATTACGGCGGCTGTCAGTACGTTGATGAGATAGAGGAGCTCGCGATTGCACGCGCCAAGGAGCTTTTCGGAGCAGATCACGCAAATGTACAGCCGCACTCCGGCTCTCAGGCCAACTTTGCTGTCTACCTTGCACTGCTCAAGCCGGGCGACACAATACTCGGCATGGATCTCAGCCACGGCGGGCATCTCACTCACGGCTCTAAGGCGTCAGTGTCCGGAAAGTATTTCAACGCCTGCTTTTACGGTGTTGACAGAGAGACCGAGATGATAGATTACGATGCCGCAATGCGCACTGCAGAGGAATGCAAACCCAAGCTCATCATTGCCGGCGCGAGCGCGTATTCCCGTATTATTGACTTCAAGAAGATGCGTGAGATAGCCGATGCCGTCGGCGCATATCTCATGGTAGATATGGCGCATATCGCAGGCCTTGTCGCAGCAGGCGAGCATCCAAGCCCCGTACCCTATGCGGATGTAGTTACAACCACCACGCACAAGACTCTCCGCGGTCCTCGCGGCGCACTCATTCTCTGCCGTGATGAGCTTAGGAAAAAGATAGACAGCGCAGTTTTCCCCGGTGCCCAGGGCGGCCCTTTGATGCATACGATTGCGGCAAAGGCAGTATGCTTCGGTGAAGCGCTTCAGCCGGAATTCAAGGCATATCAGCACCAGATAGTCCTCAACGCCGCGGCCTTTGCCGATGAGCTTGAAAAGCAGGGGCTTCGCCTTGTGTCGGGCGGCACGGACAACCACCTGATAAATGTAGACGTCCGCTGCATGGGCAAGACCGGCGCCGAGGTACAGCAGCTTCTTGATGACGCGAATATCACTGCGAATAAGAACGCAATACCCTTCGATCCGCTCCCCGTGCGCGAGACTTCCGGCATGCGCTTCGGCACACCGGCCGTGACAACCCGCGGCATGAAGGAGCCTGAGATGCACGAGATCGGCGCTATGATAGGCAAGCTTCTGCGCGAGGGCGAGAGCTCCGCACCCGCCGTGCGCGAGGAGACAATTGCACTCTGCTCCCGCTTCCCGCTCTACCCCGAGCTGTGATTTCATCAGGCTTGAATTTTAGCCTGACGGGTAGTAATATAAATATATCAAAAAGAAATTAAATTAATTAATATATAAAACATGAAAAGGAGACTGAAATGGCACCAAAACTCTATATAATTATACCGTGCTATAATGAGCAGGAGGTTCTGCCCATAACTGCACCGATGTTCCTGGAGAAGCTCAACAGCCTTTCCGCTGCCGGCAAAATCAGCGCGGACAGCCGCGTGATGTTTGTCAATGACGGCAGCAAGGACGATACCTGGAACATCATCAAGAAGCTTGCAGCAGAGAATGAGCACTACATCGGCATCTGCCAGAGCCGCAACAGGGGACACCAGAATGCGGTTCTCGCCGGCCTTATGGAGGCCAAGGATATGTGCGACATCACCATCTCTATTGACTGCGACGGTCAGGATGATGTAAACGCCATGGACGGCATGGTCGATGCGTATTTAGACGGCTGCGATGTTGTCTACGGTGTGCGCTCAAGCCGCGAAACTGATACGTTTTTTAAGCGCTTCACAGCTCAGAGCTTTTATAAGTTCCTTGCCGCCATGGGCGCAGAGGTCGTATATAACCACGCAGATTATCGCCTCATCAGCGCAAGAGTTCTCAAGGAGTTTGCAAACTTCAAGGAAGTCAATCTGTTCCTGCGCGGCCTCATCCCACTTGTTGGCTTCAAGAGCACCAGTGTCAGCTATTCCCGTGCCGAGCGTATTGCCGGCGAGAGCCATTACCCGCTTAAGAAGATGATCGGTCTTGCGGTCGACGGTATTACGAGCCTCTCTGTCAAGCCCCTGCAGCTTATCATGGGCTTCGGCATAGTTGTAGCTTTCATCAGCTTTATCGGCTGCCTCTGGGCACTTATAACCTCCCTCTGCGGCAAGGCAGTCTCCGGCTGGGCGAGCATGACATGCATAATCTGCTTTGTCAGTGGTGTTCAGCTTATATGCCTTGGCATCATCGGCGAGTATATCGGCAAGATATACCTTGAGACAAAGCATCGCCCGCGCTATATCATCAGTGAGCGCACATGGGAAAACGAGAACAAATAACACGGTATTTTGTCAAAAAAGTATCTTGTTCAATTTGCACTATAATGTTTGACATACGGATTGCACTGTTGTAGAATATACAAAGACAGCAACTCCCAAAACTATAAAAGAGGTGTATAGATGTACAAAGTAGTTACCAAGCGTTTTCTGAATGACGCGAAGACTATCTGCCTGTTTGAGATTGAGGCTCCCCTTATAGCGAAGCACGCACAGGCAGGTCAGTTCGTTATATTCCGTCTGGATGAACAGGGTGAGCGCACCCCTGTCTCTGTTGCAGGCTGGGATCGCGAGAAGGGAACCGTTACCGTCATGGTGCAGGCTGCCGGACGTACGACAAAGATGCTCCATACGGTAGAGCAGGGCGATGTCATTACCGATATCGTCGGCCCGCTCGGCAAGGCCACAGAGATGGACGGCCTTAAGAAGGTCTGTGTTGTCGGCGGCGGCGTCGGCTGCGCAATCGCATATCCTATTGCAAAGGAAATGCACAAGAAGGGTATCGATGTCACGTTTATCGGCGGCTTCCGTTCCGCAGATATAGTCATCCTCAAGGACGAGCTTAAAGAGGCTTCTGACAAGCTCATAATGTGCACGGATGACGGCTCCTATGGCGAGCACGGCTTCACCACAAAGTTCCTCAAGGAGGAGATAGACGCGAATATGGCTGAGGGCAAGCCCCAGTTCGACCGCGTTATTGCAATCGGCCCGGACATCATGATGAAGTTCCTTGCCGATGTTACCCGCCCCTACGGCATTAAGACTATTATCTCTCTCGACCCCATCATGGTCGACGGTACCGGTATGTGCGGCGGCTGCCGTGTCATAGTCGGCGGTGAGACTAAGTTTGCCTGCGTTGACGGCCCTGACTTTGATGCACACGAGGTCGATTTCGACTCTCTGCTCAAGCGTGCTGCTTTCTATAAGGACGAGCAGGACGAGGCTGCAAAGCATATCTGCAATATGACAGGAGGTAAGCGCAATGGCTAATATGAAAATGACCAAGAACCCCATGCCGGAGCAGGATGCTGCAGTCCGTGCCGGAAATTTCGATGAGGTTGCCCTCGGCTATACAGCTGAGATGGCCATCGACGAGGCAAAGCGCTGCCTTAACTGCAGAAATCCTCTCTGCCGCACCGGCTGCCCTGTCAGCGTGCGCATTCCTGAGTTCATCGCCAAGGTCGCAGAGGGCGACTTTGATGCGGCATACGATATAATCAAGTCCACAAACTCTCTGCCCGCCGTCTGCGGCCGTGTGTGCCCGCAGGAGAAGCAGTGCGAGAGCAAGTGCGTGCGCGGCATCAAGGGCGAGAGCGTCGGTATCGGCCGTCTGGAGCGTTTTGTTGCCGACTACCACATGAACAAAGCGGAAAAAGAGGAAGTAAAGGTTCCTGAAAGCAACGGCCATCGTGTCGCTGTCGTCGGCTCCGGTCCTTCCGGCCTCACCTGCGCGGGTGACCTGAGAAAAATGGGCTACGACGTCACCGTGTACGAGGCTTTCCACAAGTCCGGCGGCGTTCTGGTCTATGGTATTCCGCAGTTCCGTCTTCCCAAAGAAATAGTCGCGGCTGAGATAGACAATCTCAAGGCAATGGGCGTTAAGATTATCAACAACGCTATCGTCGGCAAGTCCGAGACAGTTGACGAGCTCTTTGAGGACGGCTACGAGGCAGTGTTTATCGGCTCTGGCGCAGGCCTGCCGCAGTTCCTGCACATCCCCGGCGAGAATCTGCTGGGCGTATACTCTGCAAATGAGCTGCTCACCCGCGTCAACCTCATGAAGGCATATCGTGATGACTACGATACACCTATAAAGCACTTCCATAACGTCTGCGTTGTCGGCGCCGGCAACGTTGCAATGGATGCTGCGCGTGTTGCAAAGCGCCTTGGTGCGGAGCATGTTTATATTGCATACCGCCGTGGCAAGGATGAGCT